>JADFMZ010000215.1 GCA_022563615.1 Planctomycetota bacterium | reverse complement strand
AGGGGCGTATCCATCCGGTTGGGCGACTGTCCGAGCTTGGCACTTGTTCACTGATGATCGAGGCCGTCATCGAAAAGCTCGACGCCAAGGCTGAGGTTCTGCAAGAGGCTCAAGCGTGCCTGGCCGACGACGGCATTTTGGCCAGCAACACCAGCAGCATCAGTATTACCCAACTGGCCGCGACGACCGCACAGCCGGACCGGTTCATCGGAATGCATTTCTTCAATCCGGTTCCGCTGATGCGGCTGGTGGAGGTTGTTCGGGGCCTGCAAACCAGTGACGAAACGGTCGAGCGAACGATGGCGTGGGCCAAGTCGGTCGGCAAGACGCCGGTTCTCTGCAACGATCATCCCGGCTTCATATCGAACCGGGTGCTGATGCCGATGATCAACGAAGCAATCTCGTGCGTGCAAGACGGCGTGGCCGACGCCCGGGCCATCGACGAAATTATGACGCTCGGCATGAATCATCCGATGGGTCCGCTGGCGCTGGCCGACCTGATCGGCCTGGACGTCTGTTTGGACATCATGGAGGTGCTCCACCGTGATCTGGGAGAGGACCGCTACCGCCCATCGCCTCTTTTGCGTAAGATGGTTCAGGCGGGAAGACTGGGCCGCAAAGCCAAACGGGGTTTTTATCCCTATGATTAAGAACCGCGAGCAAGAGCGTAGGGTGGGTTGTGCCCACCATCGGTAGGGTGGGCCATGTCCGCCACAGGCAGTGAGTTCAACTAATAAAGGTGGGCACGGCCCACCCTACGAACTACGGAGATATTGGACATGCGAGCCGTGATCTTGCGACGTGGAGAGGATTCCGGATGGATCGCCGAATGTCCTTCGTTGCCAGGGTGCATCACCCAAGGGAAGACCAAGGCGGAGACTGTGCGGAACATCAAAGAGGCCATCGAGGGCTGGATTGAGACAATGACCGTCCATGGCCAGGCGATTCCTGAGGAAGACTACGACACACAGGTGCTGTGCGTATGAGCAAGCTGCCGGTGATCTCCGGCCAGCAGTTGGTCAAAGCGCTTGGCAAGGTAGGATTCCAGATCGATCGCCGGAAAGGTAGCCACATGATGCTCTATCGAGCCGATCCTCCGACGACGTTGTCCGTTCCGGATCACCGCGAGCTAGATCGCGGCACGCTTCGTTCGCTCTTGCGGCAGGCGGGCGTGAGTCCAGAGGACTTCGTGCGAATGTTGTGAGTCTACCGATTTCTACAGGAAGTTCGCAGCTCGTGTTTGAGGTTCGTTAGTCCGCACCGGCTTGAAGCCTACGGCTCGCCTCGCGAGGTCAATGAGCAACGGAAACCGGTAAGCCGATCAACGAGGGAATCGTTTCGATGAGCACAGCACCTTTGACGAACCAAAGAAAGATGGTCACGACCGAAGACGACGCAAAGCCCTTTGTTGGCCCTGGCGACGTAGGCCCCTTCGACGCGGAGCAGGCCTTGGGTGAGCCGGGCTCGTTCCCGTTCACGCGCGGCGTGCATCGAAGCATGTACACGAGCCGGCTCTGGACCATGCGGCAGTTCGCCGGTTTCGGCTCGGCGGACGATACGAACAAGCGATTCAAATACCTTCTCGAACATGGCCAAACGGGGTTGAGCACGGCCTTTGATCTGCCGACCCTGATGGGCCGTGACAGTGACGACCGATTGGCACTCGGCGAGGTGGGCCGATGCGGCGTGGCGATTTCTTCGCTGGCGGACATGCGACGGTTGTTCGACGGGATCGATCCCGGATCGGTCAGCACGAGCATGACGATCAACGGTCCGGCGGCCATTCTGCTGGCGTTCTACGTCGCGGTAGCACGACAAGAGGGGGTTGCGCTGGATCGGCTTCGCGGGACTCTGCAAAATGACATCCTCAAAGAGTTCCACGCCCAGAACGAGTATATCTTTCCGCCAGATCCCAGTGTCAAGCTCGTCGTGGACACGATCGAGTACTGCACCGAGCACATGCCGCAATGGAACACGGTCAGCATCAGCGGCTACCACATTCGAGAGGCTGGCGCAACGGCGGCTGAAGAACTTGCCTTCACACTTGCGGACGGGATGGCCTACGTCGAATTGGCGATGGAGCGAGGCCTAGACGTGGACGCCTTCGCCCCTAGGTTGAGCTTTTTCTTCGATGTCCACAACGATTTCTTCGAGGAGATTGCCAAGTTCCGTGCGGCCAGGCGCATCTGGGCCCATGTCATGCGCGATCGGTTCCAGGCCAAGAAGCAACGAAGCTGGCTGCTGCGCATGCACTGTCAGACCGCCGGCGTGACCTTGACCGAACAGCAACCGATGAACAACGTCGTGCGGGTGGCCTATCAAGCCTTGGCGGGAATCCTCGGAGGTGCGCAGTCGCTGCACACCAACTCGATGGATGAGACGCTGGCCCTTCCGACGGAGCAGGCCGCCAAGCTTGCCCTGCGAACGCAGCAGGTTCTCGCCCACGAGACGAACGTCACCCAGACCGTGGACCCGCTGGGCGGCAGCTACTTCGTCGAAAAGCTCACCGATGAGATCGAGGCCAAGGCCCAGGACATTTTCGATCGGATCGACGCACTGGGCGGCGTGCTCAAGGCCATCGATCGCGGCTATTTCCGTCGTGCGATCGCCGAGTCGGCCCATGCTCAGCAGCGAGACGTGGACTCCGGAAAGGTCAAGGTCGTGGGCGTCACCGACTTTATCGAGGATGGTCCGCACGGCGTCGACGTCCTGAACATCAGCCAGGAAACCGAAGAGGTCCAAGTCGCACGGCTCAAAAAGCTCAAAGCCTCGCGCGATTCAGCCCGCCACGCGGCTGCGCTGAATCGACTCGAAGAGGACGCCCGCAGCGGCGCCAATGTCATGCCCGCACTAATCGACGCCGCCGAGGCCGACGCCACGGTCGGCGAGATGACGACCACCCTGAAGACCGTCTTTGGCGCCTACGACGGCGGTCCGGAGTGGTAGTGCTCCGTCACCCACTAAGTTGCGGGTGATGGGCATCGCCATGTTGTCTTGTGCCACCGCTTTCAAGCAGTGCTCAATGGTGGTTTTCGTGCATTTCGCGCACTGCTCAAGAGCAGTGGCACACCCACAAAGCGACGCCCGAAGCTGCGCCACCTTGAACGTAGGCCGACTTCGACCTAGGATTGCGCCGTGCGCAGCATTGAAGAAATCATCGTGATCGGCTCTGGAAACTGGGGTCTGACGCTGGCGTCGTTGTTTGCCGGAGGCCATCCGGTGCGGGTCTGGACCATCGACGAGGCGATGGCCAAGAACCTGAACGCCAACCGGCGGCAACCGGGCGACTTCTACAAATATCCTCTGCCCGATTCGATCGTGATTGAGCCGAAGTACGCCACGCCCATCGACGAGAACCGGACGCTGATCATCATGGCTGTCCCGTCGAGCCTGGTGCGAACGGTTGCCCATGAGCTTGCCCGACACGCCCTGACCCCGCTGGTGTTGAGCGTGTCGAAGGGGTTCGACGTGGACGGGCAGTGCACGATGAGCCAGGTGATTCAACAGGAGATTCCCGACGCCTCGGTGGTCGTGCTGACGGGGCCAACGATCGCCAACGAGGTCGCCGAGTCAAAACCCACTCGTGCGGTGCTGGCGTGTGAGGATCTGACGTGCCTGGCCCTGGTCAAGCAGGCCCTTCGCAACGACGTCATCTCGTTCGAGATCAGCCGCGACCCCACCCACCACGAAATGTTCGCCGCGCTCAAGGGGATCGTAGCCATTGGGATCGGGATGGTTGAGGGTCTCGAACTGGGCAAGAATATCCAGGGCCTTCTGATGACCCAGGGGCTGCGCGAGATGGCCGTCGTGGCGTCATTTTTCGGCATCCCCGGCGAGGAGGCGTTTGGTATCTCCGGGGCGGCGGATCTGATCACCACGTGCATCAGCCCGGACAGTAGAAACCGGCGACTCGGTGCGATGCTCGCCCGCGGACTGTCGATGGACGACGCACTCCGCGATGTCGGGATGACCGTGGAGGGTGTAGCTATGTCACGTACGATCGAAACGCTTCGGACGCTGGATGTAGCCATTCCGTTCATTCACTTGGTCAACGCGGTCGTGCTGGGCAGGTGTGACAATGTCCGGCGCGAGCTGGTCGAATTAATGGTCGTCCTTTAGGCACTTTAACAAGAACAAGACACGGCTACGAATAATCGAAGCTGCCGGATGATCGCGCGGGCTCGGTTCAGTTGGAATGCCTTGGAGCAAGCTCCATTTTTGTATAGCAGTCCGAGGGCTGTTTTTTCCGAGAGATTTTCCCGGGATGGCGATACACAATAAATGGAAACGCTATAGATCGTCTGACAAAACGTGTTTCGAAGCGCCCACGGCGCTCCAACATTCGCGCAGGCTGAAGCCTGCGGCTCGGGTTTGTTAGGAGCTCTTAATTTCGAGGGATGTCGTTATCGGTTGTGCATCTGCAGGGCGGCGGAGGTGGGTTTGCGGTGCCAGGCTAACCCAGGGAGAATGGAAGGGCCAGCATCGTTTGGCCGCCAGCCTGCAACGCGGCACGACGAATCGGTATCCATCAAAGGGCGCAAAAATATAGATCAGCCTTCCATCCGCTCACAAGGAAAGCCCCATGCAAATTGCGCAACGAATCACGGACTTGGCTGAGTCTGCCACGCTGGCGGTCTCCGCCAAGGCGGCGCGGTTGCGGGCGGATGGAATAGACGTCATCGGCTTCGGCGCGGGACAGCCGGATTTTCCAACGCCGTCTCACATCGTGCAGGCGGGCATCGGCGCTCTCGAAGCGGGCCACACCGGCTATGCAAACCCGGCGTCGGGGTTGTTGCTCGCCAAGAAGGCCGTCTGCACCAAGCTGGCTAGAGACAACGCGCTGACCTATGCGCCGGACCAGGTCATCATCACCAGTGGCGGGAAGATGGCCTGTTATCTCGCCATCCACGCCGTGGTGAACCCCGGCGATGAAGTGATCATCCCAAAGCCCTATTGGGTGAGCTACCCGGAAATTGTCAAGCTAGCCGGCGGCACGCCGGTGTATGTCACCGGTCCGGAGGAAAACGACTTCAAGGTATCACCGGAACTCCTGGCCCGAGTCGTGACGAACCGCACGCGGCTGGTCGTATTGAACTCACCGTCCAATCCCAGCGGCGTCACCTATACGCCGCCTGAGATTCGCGGATTGGCCCAGGTGCTCCAACATCAGAATCTGTGCGTCCTCTCGGATGAAATCTACGATCAGCTTGTCTTTGCGGGGCATGAAGTCCTTAGCTACGCCGCCGTAAACGAGCACACCTATGCCCAAACGATCACCCTCAACAGCGCCTCCAAAACCTACGCGATGACGGGTTGGCGGCTCGGGTATGCTGCCGGCCCGGTCGAGATGATCAAGGCGATGGCCAAGCTCCAATCCCAATCCACCAGCGGCGCGGTCACGTTCAACCAGCACGCATTGGCCGAGGCGCTGTTGGAACGGGAAATCCTGGACAGCTCTGAGATTGAAGCGGTCATGCAGGGCAAAATCCTGAAGCCCCTGAAAAAACCGGTTCCGCCGACGTATTCCGGCAACGGCGCAAAAGAGCCGGAGGCGGATGCCACGCCCGACGCCCAAGCCGATTCAGAAACCACCCCGGAGTCCCCGGACACAACGGGTTCGGCCGATGGGACGCAGGATACTCCGACTGCTCCGGATACGGCCGGCCCGGACGATGGGGCGCAGCAGCAGGATACTCCGACTGCCACGGAAACGGATGCACCCCGGGACTGAGCGGCATTGCAGACGACGTGATTTAAAATAATGCGAATGTCGACTTCACGGTGCGGGAGTCGGCATTTTTTTTACAAGGATTGAGCATGCCGCAGGTTGAGACTGCCGCCCTCGCATCCCGGGCGCCGGCACAACGGAAGGT
>JADFMZ010000008.1 GCA_022563615.1 Planctomycetota bacterium | reverse complement strand
TGTAAATCACCTCGGCATCCCAATCGACGCCTTGAAACCAATGTAGATTCGGTGCAACACTGGCAGGCGGTGCCGAAAAAGCATCCCTTCCCGGTAAGGAGCGCCCCGTTTTGGGCGCAGGGCGGGGTCAGCGGACCCGCGAGAAAAGTTATCAGGCGTGGCTTCCAACAAGAGCGATTCGAGAGGGAGAAAGCGACGAGCTATCGGTCCTGCTGGGGATGCCGAACAAAATCGAGAAGCTGGATGGCCACGGGTTGGCCCCCCAGGCCGCCGCTTCGCAAATAGCGTTCGAGGTGACCATGCTCTTGGCTGAACCGCACACGGGCGATAACCGTTCCGGCCTGTGCCCCAAAGGGACCGTAAGAATCGGTGAGGTTCTCAACCTCCATATCGAGCACGTCAAACAGCCCTTCGACGGAATACGCTCCCCAATCCGCGTTAGCCGGCTGCTTTCCGCCGACTCTCAATTCAACGACCACGCCGTCGCGAACGCGAACGTCGTACCGGCTGCCGTGCATGTCGTACCGGATCTCATAGTCTTGGATGTTCGCTTCGCGCCAGCGGGTTCGGGCCTCACGCAGCGACTCGGCCGTGAGGGGCTCCATCGGTTCCCGAATCACCAACCAGGTAACGACGAGGGTGGCCAGAAAGGCGACGCCCATCAGGATCAGGTTGAACCGGCCCGACCGCTTCTTGGAAGAGCCATCAAGGGAAAGCGCAGGCATTATGGAAGTGTACGATGGGTGCATCGAACGGCACAACCCGCGAGGATTCGCGCACTGGAAAGGGGAGAGTAATGTCGTCAACCCGCAACCGAGCAGCGGTCATTCGTCCGACGAAGAAGCCTCTTCAGGTTTCGCCACGGACTCCACAGTGGGTGCAGGTTCGGTGCCGGCGGGCGGCCAATTGCGCTTTGGCGGCTTTTCGACCAGGCCCATTCGGATCGCCTTGGCGGAAACGTTGATCCGACGTACCTTGCCGTCTATGACGGCGCGGACCCGCTGGATGTTGGGCTTGAACTTGCGCTTGGTGACTCCGGTGGTCTTGCGGCCGACCCCGCCGAGATACTTGGCCTTACCCTTGCGGGCGATCGATCGACCGGCCCGAGTTTTCTTACCCGTAAAATGACAAACCCGCGACATATTCGCACCTCATCTTCCTGTTCGGACCGCCCGGCAACAAACCGCGATGCACACCCACGCATCCCGGAGCGGGCTTGCAGTATATCCCCTTCTTCTCTTCGTACAAGAGGCGGCAGATGGAGGATCGACTTCCGAAGCTGGTCAGGGAGTCTTGAATCCCTCCAGTTAGGCCACGACGCTCAGGCAATCGTGGAGCCTGCGTAGCACGGTGTCAGGTATTTCCCCATGCCGGAAAAACTCCTTTGAGGCCGCTCCCGGATCGGTTATCATGTCCAGCTAGATGGTATTGACTGCACAAAACAGAGACAACGCCACGATGAAGGCCTCCCAACCCCAGGAATCCGTGCCGGCCATGGACAAGCCAATTCCCTGCCTGATCTCGGCGGCCAAGCTGGATGAGCGCGTTCGGGAACTAGCCAGGGAAATCTCCGCCGATTTCGCTGGTCAAGAACTCATGGTGGTTGGCGTCCTCCACGGGGCGTTTATTTTCATGGCCGACCTGGTGCGTCATTTGACGATTCCGGTTCGATGCGGATTCGTCATGGTGTCCAGCTACGGCGAAGATACGGAGACCTCCGGCCGGGTCACGCTCCGCCTGGATCTGACGCTGCCTGCCAAGGGGTGGCATTTGTTGCTCGTGGACGATCTTGTGGATACGGGCGTCTCGACAGGCTGGCTGTTGGATCATCTGTCGCGGAAGGAACCAGCCAGCGTGCGTTTGTGCGTCTTGTTGAACAAGGATGCCCGGCGGCGCGTGCCGATCCGACCCGATTATGTGGGATTTGAGATTCCCAATCGGTTCGTTGTGGGCTACGGCATCGATTGCGCCCATGCCTACCGAGAGCTGCCCTACGTCGGGTACATACCCACGGATGAATCCTCCCCGTCGTCCCAGAACCATGGCTGATTCCCGATCCGGCATCGAGCTTGACGTTCAGATGCTCCAACGCCGCATTCGAGTGGCCTTGGGAGAGGAGCCGGGCGATCTGGTTCTGCGCGGCGCCCAAGTCGTCAATGTGTTCACCGAGAGCGTAGAGTCAGCCAACGTGGTGATCGTGGACGGGTGGATCGCCGGCGTCGGCCCCTACGATTGGCAGGCCTCGCAGACGGTTTCCTTAACCGGTTGCGCGATCCTGCCCGGCCTGTGCGACGCGCACGTTCACCTGGAAAGCACACTCCTTCTGCCGTCGATGCTTGCCCCCGTCATCGTTCCGCATGGGACGACGATGGTGATCGCCGACCCGCATGAGATCGCCAACGTAGCCGGCAAGGCTGGCATCGACCTCATATTGCAGGACAGTGAGGGCTTGCCGCTGGACGTATTCTTGATGGCCCCTTCGTGCGTGCCCGCCAGTCAATGGGAAAGCAGCGGCGCCACGCTCAAAGCGCAGGATATCGCCGAGCTTCTGGAACATCCGCGTATTCTGGGCCTGGCGGAGATGATGAACTTTCCCGGCGTCCTCAGCGCCGACCCCGAAATCCTGGAGAAGGTCGCGCAGCCGACACGCATGGGTTTGCCGGTGGACGGGCATGCGCCGGCGCTGGTCGGGCAGCCACTACAGGCCTACGTCGCCGCCGGCATTCGCTCCGACCACGAATCCACAACCGTCGAGGAAGCGTTGGCCAAAGCGGCGCTGGGAATGCTCGTGCAGGTGCGCGACGGCTCGATGGCCCGAAACCTCGAAACACTCTTGCCGCTTCTGGTGGATGACCGCCTGGGCGACTGGTGCTTGGCCACCGACGACATCCAAGTGGACGACCTGGTCGAGCGCGGGCACATAGACGAACTGTTGCGTCGGGTTGTGTCCGGCGGCGTACCCGTAGCCCGGGCCGTTCGCCACGTCTGCCTGGTTCCCGCCCGCCACTACGGCCTGTCGGATCGCGGTGCGGTCGCGCCGGGCTATCGCGCCGATCTGTTTGTCGTGAAAGACCTGGTGGACTTTGCGTCTCACCTCGTCATCAAAGACGGAGCCGTCGTAGCACGAGACGGCCAGTACATCATGCCGTCCGAGGTGAATGCCGCATCGGCAGCATCCGCCAAGCCGAGCGCCCCCGTAGCGTCCGCTATGCGGTCCGCTCCCGTAGGGTCCGCCGTGCGGACCGTTCCCGTAGGGTCCGCCGTGCGGACCATGAGGGGTCATGAGCAACATCCTCAAAGTGAATCCGTGCATGAAAACTCGGTATGCCTGGGCAAACTTACCGAACAGGCCTTTGAGCTTCGACTAACGAATGGAGCTTCGTCCCCTGCGGACGGCACATCCTGCCCCGTCATCGGCGTCATCCCCGATGAAATCCTGACCAGCAACGAGACCTGCACGGTCAACGTTCACCCCTCCACGAAACGCTGGCAATTCGACCCGAAGCAGGATATCTGTTTGATCGCCTGCATCGAACGGCATCATGGTACCGGCCGAGTTGGGCTCGGCCTGGTTCGCGGTCTCGGGCTGCGCAAAGCCGGCGCGATCGGTTCATCGGTCGCCCACGATGCCCACAATCTGGTCGTGGCCGGCACGACAACCGGCGACATGCTCGCCTGCGCTTTGGCGCTGGCAGAAATGGGGGGCGGGTTCGTGGTGGCTGCCGAAGGTTCCATCGTCGCCCGATTGCCTCTACCGGTAGCCGGTCTGATATCCACGCACGATCACAAAACCGTTCTTGAGGAACTCAAAGAGGTGACTCAGGCCGCCCGCAACCTCGGCTGTCTGTTACCCACCCCGTTCGGAACCCTGTCTTTTCTCTGTCTCTCAGTGATCCCCGAACTACGCATCACGGATCAAGGCCTTCTCGACGTAACGCGACAAGAGCTCATATCGCTTTGACCGAGCAACTTCCTGAGAAGGCGTATCAGAAGGGTCAAGATAAACGGAGCCGCGACCGTGAGGGAGCGGTCTTTCGCCCAGCAAACCGGACCGCTTCCTCACGGGCGCGGCTCTGAAAGATGTTTCTCAAACACGCTCCGAGGGATTCATGGCTGCTCAGGAATGAGTCTTGCGCCCGGCAAGTTCGAGCAGCATCGCAGCGGTTCGCTCGGAAGCGCGGCTGCGTCGCAGTGGCTCTGTGACCTTGGCAAGCTCTTGGGACATTGCGGATCGCTCCGGCTCGGATCGCAGCAGTTCAACAGCCCGGTCGGCAATCGGGGTCGTGGAACGGTAGTAGGGCATGAATTCAGGCACGATAGGGCGACCAGCCAGGATGTTCGGCAGTGAGAGGTGCGGCGTTTGAATCATCCATCGCCCGATCAATTGATATAACGCGCGGGATCCGTTGTACATGACGATCATCGGCCGCGTATGCAAGGCCACTTCCAGCGTCGTCGTGCCCGACGCCACCAGCACCAGGTCGGCAGCGCTAATCAATTCAGCCCGATGCATTGGAAACAGTCGGATACTCTTGGTATCAAGACGGGACGCCTTGACGAGCCGTTCGATGATCGGGGCGACGGTGCCGCCGGCCACCGATATCCCAAAGGTTGCGCCAGGAAAGGTCGTAGCCACACGAATCGCCACCTCCAATTGCCCTGGTAGAACCTCTGCCACTACGTGCCGGCGCGAGCCGGGCAGCAAAGCCACAACCGGCGCACCGCGTGAACGGATTTCATCGATCGTCTTGGGGTTGGCTGTTTCCTGGGCAAGCTGCTCGGCTAGTGGATGGCCGACATAAGTCGCATCGACGCCTTGAGCGCGGAAATAGGACTCCTCAAACGGAAGGATCACCGCGAGACGATCCACCCGATGGCGCAGCTTGTAGATGCGGTAGGCTCCCCACGCCCACATCTGCGGCGCAATGTAGTAGAGCACGGGGATGCCCGCCGAGTGGGCTCGATCCGCTAAGGGGAGATGCAGCGTAGGCGAGTCGATGACCACCGCAGCATCAAAAGGATAGCGTCGCAGATGCCGATCCGAGGTGGTGAGCATGGCCACAGCCTGCGGGACGGCTTTCATCGCGCCGAGGAGCATCCCGGCGTGGCGGGTCATGTCGAAGATTCGGTCACAGCCCGCCGCCACCATGCAGGGGCCCGCCACTCCCACAAATCGAGCAGACGGGCAAAGAGCAAGCACGGATCGGATCAGCGACGCCCCGTGCCGGTCAGCGCTGGGTTCCGCTGCACTGATGAAGATAAGTGGTCGATTGTCCGGTTTTCCGCGCACGGCATTTCAGTGTAGCCCGGAATGGGTTATGCTCCGCCAACGATGCGGCCGCACACGGATCACCGGTGCAACCGGCGAACGATAGGTTTCGGCGTCTCGCTGGTCAATTCCATGATGGCGGCCAGCGCGACGCGTGCAAAGAATCCTGATGACCGACGGCCACGATTTAGCGAGCCGGGAAAGCCGAGTTGGTGCGTTTTGAATCCAGCTCCGGCTGGCATTGTCCCTGTAGTCCTTGGCACAAAGATTCGCAATGCGACGAAGAACATCCGATAATGGCTGTAAGTTGTTATAATACCATAGGTTGCCATTGTTCGCGGGTTGCCAGGAATGGGTTTGTCAAACCCTTGCAAGGATGATTACAACGATTGGAAATACCACTAAATGACGCGAAGCGACGTTGACCCATTGCCCCGAAGGGCAGGACCTTCGGAGTTTTACATGCCCGACGTCGGCATGCAGGGTTGAACCTCTGTGGGAATGTGGTAGACTGCAATGTCTCGGCGATGGTTGTCGCACGCGAAGGACATGAAAAAGTAACTGGTGGGAGGTGTTTTATTGGGATCGGATATGGTTCGTCAACTCATTGATGCCGGCATCCATTTCGGACACCGTGCGAGTCGGTGGAATCCGAAGATGGCGCCTTACATCTTCGGAAAGCGCAACGCGATCCATATCATCGACATTCGCGAAACCATAAAGGGCTTGTTGCGCGCCAGGAAGTTCATCGCGTTGACCGTTGGCCGGGGCAAGGATGTGCTTTTCGTGGGCACCAAGCGCCAGGCGCGAGGTCCGATTCGGCAGCAAGCCACCCGCGTGGGCATGCCCTGGGTGACCGAGCGGTGGCTCGGCGGGACGCTGACCAACTTTCGAACCGTTCGATCACGCCTTGAGAGGTTGGAGGAGCTCGAAGCTGCCGAGGCCGACGGTAGCGCGCAGGAATACAGCAAGAAGATGATTGCATCACGAACGCGGGAGATGAACAAGATCCTCCGCAACCTCGAGGGCGTTCGTGAGATGGACAAACTCCCCGGTGGGCTGATCGTGATCGACGTGCAGCGTGAGCATAACGCAGTGCGTGAAGCCAAGAAGCTTGGAATTCCCACGGTCTGTCTGATTGATACAGATTCCGATCCCGACTTCGCCGACCTTCCCATTCCGGGCAATGACGACGCCATTCGGGCGATTGACACGGTGCTGTCTCATCTGGCCGATGCTGTGGAGGAAGGAAAGAGGGCTCGAATCACCCCCAAGGTTGAGGAGCAGAAACCAGAGCCTCGCCCACGGGTTCGCCGCCCCGTTGCCAGTTCCACAGCGAACAGCGCGCCGGAAACGCCCAACGCCAGTCCGCCGGCGAGTCTGAAAGCGGGCGACCCGGAACATGTCGGACCGGGAAAGGCAGCCGACGCGTCACCGCAGGACAATCCTGCCGTGACGACGGCGCAAGGCGACCGCCCAACGTAGCACGCCGATCAAGCCCGTCGAGAAGCCTTGGGGAAACCCTCAAGGGCTGGTGGGGTTGTGGAGCCGTCCGCGTTGCATAGCCCGGCGTCAAATTCAGCAGACTAGAACCCTGACGGCAAGATGTGGTGCGTTTTGACGCACTACGACATGGAGTGCGACGGAGTTATGGCATCAATCACGGCACAGATGGTGAGAGAATTGCGCGAGAGGACCGACTTGCCCATGATGGAGTGCAAGCAGGCCCTTTCGGAAACCGACGGAGACGGCGCCGCAGCGTTGGATTGGCTTCGCAAGAAGCACAAGGGCAAGATGGCCGAGCGATCGGGCCGCGCTACCGGCGAGGGCCGAATCTGTGTGCATATCAACTCGGATCGCACCGTCGGCGCCATTATCGAGCTACAATGTGAAACGACCCCGGTGGCCAAGAACGAAGTGTTCGTCAATCTGGCCGACGCCATAGCCGAATCGGTAGCCCTTGGTTCCGAGAAAACGCCCGACGCGGACAAGATCCTCAAGCAACCGAAGATCGACGAACAGTTCACGACCGCGTATGGGCAACTCCGTGAAACCATGAAACTGGCGAAATGTCGGCGGGTTACCGGAAGCTACCTTGCATCGTACATCCATCACGACGGCAAGAGCGGCGTACTGTTGGCGCTGGACGCCGAGCCCAAGTCAGACCCGGACAAGAACGTAGCGGCCGATCTTTGCATGCACACGGTCTTTACCGACCCGATGGCCCTGGATCGCGAAGGCGTTCCGTCGGAGGAGGTGGATCGTGTACGCCGCGAGGCACGCGAAATCGCCCAAGCCGAGAACAAGCCGGAACAGATTATCGAGAAGATCGTCAACGGTAAGGTCAACGCCTTCTATGCCGAGCGCGTGCTGGTGGAGCAACTGCACATCAAGACCGACGAGTACGGCAAGCAGAAAATCGGCGACGTGCTTAAGCAAGCCGGCGTCAAGGCGGTGACGGACATGATGGTCATGAAGGTGGGCGTGGCCTGATACTAGGGTCAACGGGCCGCAAGGCCTTCTCTTCCCGCCCGCCTCAGGCGGACGGCGGATTCAGCGCGATGCCCGATACGCGATTCCAGCGCGTCCTGTTGAAAATCAGCGGGGAAGGTTTGTGCAAGCCGGGCGCCGGCGGGATTGACGGCGAAGAGTTGCACCGACTGGCCACCGAGATCAAGTTGGTGGTGGAACTGGGGGTTCAGGTCGCGGTTGTCGTTGGCGGCGGCAATCTGGTTCGCGGCAGTGTCATCTCGGTGGATTCTCCGATCGAGGAAACCACCGGTCACTACATGGGCATGCTGGCCACGGTGATCAACGCCCTGGCCGTACAAGATACGCTCGAATCGTTGGGCGTGCCGACTCGCGTGCAAAGCGCGCTGGCCATCGCCAGTGTTTGCGAACCCTTCATCCGCCGCCGAGCGATCCGACACATGGAAAAAGGACGGGTGGTGATCTTCGGTGGAGGCACGGGCAACCCCTTCCTGACCACCGATACCGGAGCGGCGCTACGTGCAGCCGAGATCCGGGCCGAGGCGCTGCTTAAGGCGACCAAGGTGGATGGCGTGTACACGGCCGACCCCGCCACCGACCCTTCCGCCAAGCGAATCGAACGGCTCACCTACAACGAGGTGATCGATCAGCGCCTGCGCGTGATGGATGTCAGCGCCATCGATCTGTGTCAGCGCAGCAAGATTCCGATCATCGTTTTGGACCTGAAGCATCCCGGGAATATGAGCGCGGTCGTGCAGGGAAAGGGCATCGGCACGTTGATCGATTCCTGATACCACCCGCCTCAGCGATGGTTGGCGGCCGGTTTGGGCTCTTCGGCGCCTGTTTGCCCGTGTGCGTCGATCACGCGCGTGGATTGCGTACTCTTTCCCGTGGGCGTAGAATCGCAACCGTCTGTTTGGAGAAACACACGATGTCAACCACGGCCATCGAGCAAGATTGCGGCGCGGCAATGGGCAAGGCCGTCGATTTCTTTAAGCAGGAGCTGCGCGGCCTTCGCACCGGTCGGGCGCATCCGGGGCTGATCGAGCACGTCAAGATCGAGGTGTCCGCTTACGGAAGCACGATGGAGCTGCGGGAGCTGGCGACGATTAGCGTCCCCGATCCGGGCACGCTCTTGGTCAAACCGTTTGATCCGGGCACGTTGAAGGACATTGAAAAAGGGGTGCAGGGTTCGAGCCTCGGCGTGACCCCAATCAACGACGGGAAGAACATTCGGCTCCCGATCCCCCCCTTGTCGGGAGAGCGCCGGCAGCAGCTTGTTCAGCAGGTCAGGAAGACGGCGGAGGCTCAAAGAATCGCCATCCGCAATGCACGGCGGGACGCGAATAAAGCCATTGACGCCGAAGAAAAAGCCAAGAGCCTCAGCGAGGACGAAGCCAAGAGCTTGAAGGATCGCATCCAGAAGCTCACGAAGAAATACGAAGACGAAATTGATCACATCCTGACTGTCAAAGCCAAAGAAATCGAAGAAGTCTAAGGCCGTCTAACAAAACGTGTTTCGAAGCGCCCTCGACACTCCGACGTTCGCGCAGGTTGAAGCCGGCGACTCGGTATTGTTGGAAGCTCTGATGCATTCCAACAAAACAGGGTTACGAGCGGTTGATGCTACGGACGTCAGTCGTCCACGCGGCGGATCTTGGCGCCGACGGCAGCGAGCTTTTCTTCGATTCGTTCGTATCCGCGGTCGATGTGATAGGCCCGGCTGATGTGCGTCGTGCCCTTGGCGACAAGACCAGCCAGGATCAAAGCGGCTGACGCCCGAAGGTCCGAAGCCATGACCGGTGCGCCCACCAGCCGCTTGACCCCCTCTATAATAACCGTGGGCCCCTCCTTACGCAGATGAGCGCCCATGCGATTCAGTTCCGGCACGTGCATGAACCGATCCGGAAAGATCTTTTCCGTCACAACGCTGTTGCCGTCGGCCAAACACAGCATGGTCATGACCTGCGCCTGTAGATCGGTAGGGAATCCGGGATAGGGTTGTGTGGTAATCTCCACCGGCTCCAGCCTTCGGGCCGAGGAAACCGACACGCCCGTCTCGCCGCGCTCGATGATCACACCGATCCGTCGCAATTGGTCGACAACCGCGCGCATGTGCGATATGCGTGCGCCGACCAGTTCCAGGTCGCCGTTGGTGATGGCCGCCGCGACCATGAACGTGCCTGCCTCGATCCGGTCGGCGATGACGGTATGCTCGGTGCCCGTCAGACTCGTAACTCCCTCGATCGTAACCTCCGGCGTGCCATGCCCCGTGATCCGCGCCCCGCAGGCGTTGAGAAAGTTGGCCAGGTCTACGATCTCCGGCTCACACGCGGCCGACTCGATCACCGTTTTGCCTTGTCCGAGCGATGCCGCCATCATCACGTTGGCAGTCGCAGTGACCGACGAGCCGAAGGGGCCTCCAAGGAAGATCTCTGCGCCCTTGAGCTTCTTGGCCCGCAGCAGTACATCCCCATTGACCAGTTCGAAGTCGGCGCCCAGGGCCTGTAGGCCACGGATGTGCAGGTCGATTGGCCGGGCGCCGATCGCACAGCCACCCGGCATCGAGACCTGCGCCCGTTTGCGCTTGGCGAGCAACGGCCCCATGACGCACACGCTGGCCCGCATCTTGCTGACCAGTTCATACTCGGCATGGGCGTTCATCTCGTCCTCGACGGTAAGATGCATGGCTCCATCGGCGTCACGGTGCGATTTAACGCCCAGCCGTGATAGAAGCACCTGCATCTGGCGAACGTCTGCCAAGTCGGGGACGTTCCGCAACACGGTCTCGCCCTCTACCAATATCGAGGCAGCCATGATCGGCAAGGCGGCGTTCTTGGCTCCGCTGATCGGCACCTTCCCCTTCAACCGGTTGCCCCCGACGATTTCAAAATGCTGCACGATTGATTCCCCTTATTGGAGACCAGATTGAATGGCCTCCTAGCAAAGAAGCACTCCTCCGAGCCGGCGCGGTGAGACCAGGGCTCGTAGATCGCCAGTATTGAGGACGCGAATGTCGCGGATGCCGTACTTCATCATCGCCAGTCGCGTTAGTCCCAGCCCGAAGGCAAACCCGGTGTACTGTTCCGTGTCGATGCCGCCGGCTTTTAGAACGCTTGGATGCACCATGCCCGCGGGCAAGACTTCGACCCATCCCGATTGCTTGCAAGTGGCGCAACCTACTCCGTCACATATTTCGCAGTTCATGTCTATTTCGATGCCCGGCTCAACGAACGGAAAGTAGCCGGGCCTGACGCGCACTTTGACCTCGCGCTGCATCACCTCATTGAGCAGGAGCTTGGCCATCGCGATCAGGTTGGGAATTGAGATGTCGCGGTCGATGAGCAGGCCTTCGATCTGATAAAACGTTGTGTCATGGGAGGCGTCGACCGTTTCATATCGAAAGCATTGGCCCGGCGCGATCACGCGAAGCGGAGCGCCGAACTTGAGCATGGAGCGATGTTGCACGGGCGAGGTGTGCGTGCGGAGCACCATGCCGTTAGTTAGCCAAAAGGTGTCTTGCATATCCCGTGCGGGGTGCGTATCGGGAATATTCAGCGCGTCGAAATTATTGTATTCGGTCTCCATCGCCGGGCCGGCCTCGACGGTAAAGCCGAGTCGCTCGAAAATGCGCTCGACCTCCCACTGGACCGCCGTGACCGGATGAACCGCGCCCATCGGGATGGGGTCGCCCGGCAACGTGGGATCAAACGCCGCCGCAGCGTCCACTTCTTCCGCCGCATCCGCCGCTTGGAACTCCTTGAAACGCTTCTCGATCAGTCCCTTGATGCGCCCCTTGGCCGCATTGATCGCCTGCCCGACCTTCCCGCGCTGGTCCTGCGGATACCGCCCGATGGTTGCAATCAACGAACCGAGCGAACCCTTCTTCCCGAGAATGCCGGATTCGAGGCTTCGCAAAGCATCGATGCTGCCGGCGTCACTCAAGACGCCCGGAACCTTCGCCTCAATGGTACGAATCGTATTTTGAAGCTCGTCGAAATCCATTTCCTCTCACGCCACCGGAGCCTATCTCGGCACCCCTACCGTAGGGTGTCAGAGCATAGGCTAGATATGATGGACGAAACCCGCAAGAGGCGGCGGGAAGTACTCATACGCTGGCGTCGCGCCGACCGGTGGTCTGCAATCCTATCGGTACCCGCGTCAATCCGAACTACGCAACCGTTCCTCGATGTCGGGTGACGGCGTGAACCGCCACTGCTTGCCGACTTTTTTCGCTTGCAGAACGCCTCGTTTGGCCAGGTCGAGCAGATCACTTCTGGCGGTTTGATACACAACCTTGTGGCTGAGGCTGTGTGAATCAATGGTGTATGCTTGATGTGGATTCCGCAACGCGTGGCTGATGAGGGCCTGCTGGCGATGGTTCAGAAGCGCCAGGGCTCGCATTTTTCGCTCGAGCATTTGCAATTCGTTCGTCTTGCGCTTGACGTACTCATTCAACTGGTCAACCGCGCGGCGAATCACGTCAAGGTGGTAGAGGATGAAGTAGGTCAGGTCGTTGTCGTCCGTTTCGGTGTACAGAAAAGCGGTTCCGTACTGCGCCGGTGCCTTGCGGATGATCTCCGAGATGGAAATGAACTCGCAAATCCAATAGCCGTAGTGCAACATCGACCAGTAAAACAGTGCCCGCGCCGCTCGGCCGTTGCCGTCCACAAATGGGTGATCATACGCAAGCCAAAAGTGTAGGATAATCGAGCGAAGAACAGGATGGACAAAGTTCTCGGGGGTCTTTCCATTAGCAAAGTCGCACATGGCTGCCATACGTTTTTCAAGCTGATCGGCCGGCGGCGGCTGATGGAAAACTTGCCCATAGTTGTCTCCCACGTCGATTTGCTCGTCGGAGCGTCTGAAACGCCCCGCATCGCCAGGCTTGTCGAGCGTGTCGTGGGTTACGGTTCGATGAAGGTGCACCACAAAATCCGGAGTGATCGGATCCTTCCGTATTTTGCCGATCTCCTGCATGGCGAGGTAATTGTTCAGGATCATTTGCTCGCTACGGTCACGCGGCGGGCGACCGGTGCGTATCATCTCCTTGGCGACCCGCCGCGTTGTCGCGGCGCCTTCGAGCTGACTCGACGTGATGGCTTCCTCAATCAGAGAATTGATAAGGTAGCGGTTTTTCATGCTGGGATTTGCGATCGGAACGGACATACCGATCGAGCCGCCCGCACGAAGGTCGATGTCGTTCAACTGTTCAGGAATCGGGTCCGGCAACGCGCAAGAAAACGGACGCCCGTCTTTGCCCATTAACGGAAGGTATCGTGCTTGCGCGCGACGTGAGAACTTCAACCCGAGCCACCATTGCGCGTGGGTCAGCCCGTCTGGCGCAGGCAACCGAAGCAGCTTGTCCCAATGGAGATAGCGCCGGTCCGAGGGGATCCTGCCCAGAAGCGAAAGCACGGCGGCAGGGTCGCTGGCAGCCAGTGCGTCGGACATTAGCTTATCGAGGGATGGCGGGGACTTAGGGATTCGCATTGCCGTTTCTCAACATATTATGCATTGATGTTGAATAACCAGTTTCATACTAAAATGTTCAGAATTAGTATAACAAGGCGGACCATAAAGTAAATACTAATTTATAGAAAAATGGTATGAAATTAGTAATTGACGAGCCCCACGCCGGACCACAACAGGTGGCGTCAATGGCGTCGTCCGAGGCCACCCCTTGTGTGGCGACTGTTGCGGGCTCGTCGCGCTCGATGGGCTGCGCTATGCATTCGGGGATTGCAGGCTACGGTCACTTGCGACCCGGATTGCCTGGTACGACGACCAGGGAAACCAAGAAAAGTACACTCACAATGCAATTTTGATGCATCCTGGCGGACGAATGTAGTTTTTTGCGATTCCTTCAAGGTTTTTCCGAACCTTGGTTGATAGTTTACCGAATAAGTGATATATAGATAGATGACCGGAATGGTGATGTATCCGATGCAGGGCCTTCCGGCCAAGAGTGAGGCACGACTCGATGGTCATGCAGAAACTGAGCAAGCGAGCGGGTCAACCTGAGTCCAGCACTCAATCTCCGCGATACATAGTCCGGCGCTGGCTTAGCACACAGGTGGCGGCCCGTCGGGCGGCAGGTATCTCGCGCTGGTTCGCAAGCGGGCGATCGGGCGATCAGGCGCCGGATGAGCACACGCTTTTTGCGGCCATGCATGCTTGCGCCTACCGCGCAGTACGCGCCTCCAAGCCCCGACGCACACTTCGTCTCCAGCGGTCACAATGGCTATGCCGCTGGAAGGTCATTCGAGATGGGATTATCGACCTGAACCTTGGTCTGGTGTACTCGGTGCTGGATCGTTTCGGCCGGCGTGACGTGGACTGGGAGGACCAGCGGAGTGAAGGGCTGTTGGCACTCATGCGAGCCGTCGACGGCTTCGATCCCTGGCGCGGAGTGCGGTTTAGCACGTATGCCTGGCATTCGATTCTCCGATCCCTGATACAGCTCGAGCGGCAAACCAAGAGATACCGCCTCCTGTTCCCGGTTCAGCATGAGGCATCGTTTGAGCGAGCGGACGGGCTTGAGGTCCGGTCGGACGTGGATGCCGACCGGGTTACGCGTGTCCTTCGTGACAACCTGGGCGAGCTAACCAATCGGGAGTCCGTCATCCTCGGTTGGCGATTCCCGATGGACGGCAGCCCGGGCATGACTCTGGGAGAGGTGGGGGCCGTGATCGGTTTGAGCAAGGAACGGGTAAGACAAATCCAGAATAGCGCGCTGACGAAACTGCGCCAGGTGTTGGAGGCGGACCCGATACTGCAATGAGGCTCATGTCTTGTAAATCCAGACAACACGTGCAGGCTGTCGTATCGGCATTGGGGACGGAGGCGAAGAGATGCTCTCTCTGACACGGAAGACCGATTACGCCTTGTTGGTGCTGGCGGCGATGGCCAGAAGCGGGTCGGACAAGACCAGTGCTCGCGACCTGGCTGAACAGTCGGGTGTATCGGTGCGTTTGCTGGCCAACATCCTCAACCGGCTCAAACAAGAGGGCCTGATTAAGTCCGCAAGAGGAACGAAGGGCGGATACGGGCTGGCTATGGATCCTGATCAGATCACGCTCACGCGTTTGATCGAAGCGATTGAGGGGCCAATGCGTCTGGCGCGCTGCTGCCCGGTGGAGGGCGAAGTGCAGCCGGACGGGTGCCGGTTGGAGGATTCGTGCATCACCAAAGAGGCGGTGCGCAAGCTTCACGAAACGCTGCGAAACTTTCTCGGTCAGGTGACCTTGAGAGATCTCACCTGGAACACGATCTCGTTGAAAGTCGATCTGTCGGTTGCTGACGACCGGTACGAGCGACTGCCGGCAATGGTGCATTAAAGAAAACGAACCCCTGAGCTTGAACGCCACGGGGCGAGGGGTCGAAGGGAAGAAACGGAATATAAGGAACGTAATATGTCGAATGCAACCAGCACCATCGATACATGGGCCCAACAGGAATACAAGTACGGGTTTGTTACGGACATCGAATCGGACAGCGCCCCTCCGGGGTTGAGCGAAGACATCGTCCGCTTCATCTCCGCCAAGAAGGAGGAGCCTCAGTGGATGCTCGACTGGCGCCTCAAGGCCTATCGCCACTGGCTCACCATGACCGAACCGACCTGGCAGAATGTCCACTATCCTCAGATTGATTTCCAGAAAATCGTGTATTACTCAGCCCCGAAGCAGAACAAGGACGGGCCCAAGAGCCTGGACGAGGTTGATCCGAAACTTTTGGAGACCTACAAAAAGCTGGGCATTCCGCTGCAGGAACAGGCGATGCTGGCGGGCGTGGCCGTCGATGCCGTCTTCGACAGCGTGTCTGTGGCTACAACCTACAAAGATAAGCTGGCGGAACTCGGAATCATCTTCTGTCCCTTCAGCGAGGCGGTTCGCAACCACCCGGAACTGATAAAGAAGTATCTCGGCTCCGTCGTGCCCTATTCCGACAACTTTTATGCGACGCTCAACTCGGGCGTCTTCAGCGACGGTTCGTTCGTGTATATCCCCAAGGGCGTTCGCTGCCCGATGGAACTGTCCACCTATTTCCGCATCAACGCCCAATCGACCGGGCAGTTCGAGCGGACGTTGATTATCGCCGACGCAGGGGCCTACGTAAGCTATCTGGAAGGATGCACGGCTCCGATGCGCGACGAGAACCAGCTTCACGCCGCCGTCGTCGAGCTCATTGCGATGGACGACGCCACAATCAAGTATTCAACCATTCAGAACTGGTATCCCGGCGACGTGAACGGAAAGGGCGGCATCTACAACTTCGTCACTAAACGAGGCAAGTGCCTGGGCCGCAAATCTCACATCTCCTGGACGCAGGTGGAGACGGGGGCGGCCATTACCTGGAAGTACCCCAGTTGCATCCTGCAGGGGGACTATTCCGTGGGTGAGTTCTATTCGGTGGCGCTGACCAACAACTATCAACAGGCCGACACCGGCACGAAGATGATCCACATCGGCAAGCACACGCGCAGCACGATCGTGTCGAAGGGCATTTCGGCCGGGTTTGGCCAGAACACCTATCGCGGAAGCGTGAAGATCAACAAAGGAGCTGCGCACGCGCGCAACTTCACGCAGTGCGATTCGATGCTGATTGGTGACAAGTGCGGCGCCCACACCTTCCCTTATATTGAGGTAAAGAACAGCACAGCCCATATGGAGCACGAAGCCACAACGTCGAAAATCGGCGAAGACCAGTTGTTCTATTTGAATCAGCGCGGCATCTGCACGGAGGATGCCGTCTCGATGATCGTCAAGGGATTCTGCAAAGAGGTCTTTCGCGAGCTGCCGATGGAGTTCGCCGTTGAAGCGCAGAAACTGCTCGAGGTGAGCCTGGAAGGCAGCGTTGGCTGACCCCTACTGAAAATGGGCACAGGCAAAGTGCAGCGTCACGCGTCGTTTTGTGGGTGTGGCACTGCTCTTGAGCAGTGCACAAACGGCACGAAACTCACAAAACCACTGTGGCACTGCTTGAAAGCAGTGGCACACGACAACAGGGCGCTGTCCGTCACCCACGAATTGAGGCGTAATGGCGCACTAGGGCACACCAACAAGACATAGGTTACGAACGGTCGTAGCGGAACAATCGCGCGGGATCGAGCCCAGGGCTCGGTTCGAGTTCCAAAGGATTACGCGATCGACCGAAATGAAACCGGGAGAATACTCTTTATGACAACAGCAGAAATCACGGCAAGCAGCACGATGCAGGAAGTGTTGGATTCCTTTCCCAGCGCGCAGCGGGCGTTGATGCGCCGGTACCACATCGGCGGGTGCAGCAGTTGCGGGTTCACGCCGACCGAACATCTCGGCGACGTGCTCAAGAGACATAGCGTTCTGGACGTGGGCGAAGTGATCGCCCATATCAAGGATAGCCATGAACAGGAACAGCGCATTCAGGTGGATCCGAAGGAATTGTCTCAGGCCCTGAAGGGTGACGCGCCGCCGAAGCTGCTCGACGTGCGCTCGAGCGAAGAGATGGACATCGCCAAGATCGACGGAGCTGTGCTGGCGACGCAGGATCTCGTCGAGGAGATGATGGCGAGCTGGCCCAAGGACGCACCGATCGTAACCTATTGCCACAAGGGCATGCGCAGCTTGGAGGCGGCCTCTTATCTGATCGGCCACGGCTTCACTAACGTCCGCACGTTGCGCGGCGGGGTCGATGCGTGGTCGGAAGAGATTGATTCCTCCATTGCCAGGTATTGAAGAAGCGAGGATGCGATGTCGGGGTCGGCCGTAACGGTCGGTCGCTTTCGTGGGTTCGCGCAGGCTGAAGCCTGCGGCTCAGTTGGGTTGGAGTGCCTGAAGTGCACTCAACGTCTTATCTTGAAGACAACAGAATTATTAGGAAGAATCAATGCTTGAGATTCGTGACCTACATGCGGAAGTTGAAGGGCACTCCATCCTCAAAGGCATCGACCTGACCGTTCGCGCCGGTGAGGTGCATTCGATCATGGGGCCTAATGGATCGGGAAAGAGTACGCTCGCGCAGGTGCTGGCTGGACGCGAGACCTTTGAGGTCACCAAGGGATCCATAACCTACGATGGCAAGGATCTGTTGGAAATGGCGCCGGACGAGCGAGCCTGCGCCGGAGTGTTCATGGCCTTTCAATACCCCGTCGAGATCCCCGGCGTCAGCACCAGCTATTTCCTGCGGGCGGCGCTCAACGCCCAACGCAGGGCGCGAGGTGAAGATGAATTGGACGCCGTCGATTTCCTTGGGATGATCAAGGAAAAGGCCCAGTCGATGATGATGGACGAGCGCCTCTTGAGCCGTTCGATCAACGAAGCGTTTTCGGGCGGCGAGAAGAAGCGTAACGAAATCTTCCAGATGTCGGTGCTGGAGCCGCGCTTGGCGATCCTCGATGAGACGGACTCCGGCCTGGACATCGACGCACTGAAGATCGTATCGGACGGTGTGAATCGCCTGCGAAGTTCGGATCGAGCGTTCATTGTGATTACCCACTATCAACGGCTGCTCAATTACATTGTCCCCGATTTCGTACACGTGTTGATCGACGGCAGAATCGTCAAGACCGGTGGCAAGGAACTGGCGCAGGAGCTTGAGGACCACGGCTACGGTCAAATCGAGCAAGAGGCAACCAGTGGACAACCCGTGGTTTCGTAAGAACGAGAGTTATTCAGCATGATTGAAGTTCAAAAAGATTCGAATCCCTACCTGGCCCAGTTCGAGCGCGTCGAGAAAGAAGCGCGGGAACACGGGCCGTCCTGGCTTGCGCCCGTGCGAAAGGCGGCGATTTCCCGTTTTATAGAAATGGGTTTTCCGACCGTTCGGGACGAGGAGTGGCGTTTTACGAATGTAGCGCCGATCGTGAACACCCTATTTGCACCGGCCGGCGCGGCGCGCGCCGAGGTGGATCGAAAGGCGACGGCTCCGTTTCGCTTCGACCCAGCGGCGGCTGAACTCGTCGTGGTCAACGGGCGCTACGCACCCGAACTCAGCACGTCAGGATCGCTGCCGCGCGGAGTTACGGTCGGGAGCCTGGCAACGGCGCTGCGGGAACGCGCCGACCTGCTGCAGCCACACCTGAGCCGATATGCCGACTACCACCAACATGCGTTCACGGCGCTCAACACAGCCATGATTGAGGACGGCCTGTTCGTCCACGTGCCTCGTGGAACGGTCGTCGAGGGGGCGATCCATCTGTTATTTGTATCGACCGGCGGCGATCAACCGATCGTCACCCACCCTCGCACGCTGATTCTGGCAGACGCCAACAGCCAGGTGACCGTTGTGGAATCCTACGTTTCGGTCCACGACACTCAATATTTCACCAATGCCGTGACGGAACTGGTCGCCGGCGACAACGCCGTCGTGGACCACGTCAAGGTCGAGCGAGAGAGTGAGCAGGCGTTCCACATCGCCACTTTTCATCTGCAGATGCACCGAAGCAGCAATGTCTCCTCGCATACGGTTTCGCTCGGCGGGGCCCTGGTGCGCAACGACATCTGCGCCATGCTGGACGGTGAGGGGTGTACCTGCACGCTCAACGGCCTGTACATGATCGGCGGCACGCAGCTTGTGGACAACCATTTGCGGATCGAACATATCAAGCCGCATTGCGACAGCCGCGAGTTCTTCAAGGGCATTCTCACGGGGAGCGCCAAGGGCATTTTCAGCGGGCGAATCGTGGTTCACAAGGACGCCCAGAAGACCGACGCCAAGCAAACCAACATGAGCCTGCTTCTATCGGAAGAGGCGCGGGTGGAAAGCAGGCCTCAGCTTGAGATTCTGGCCAACGACGTGAAGTGCACTCACGGAGCCACGGTCGGGCAGATCAGCGACGAGGCGATCTTCTACCTCCGCTCGCGAGGGATCGACAAATCGGCTGCGCGCAGCCTGCTCGTCTTTACGTTTGCCAACGAAAGCTTGGAACGAATACGAATTCAACCGCTTCGAACGAAGCTCAAACAACTGCTGCTGGAGCGTTTGCCTCAGGGCCGGTTGCTGCAAGACGCGATATGATTACGGCCTCAGATTCCAGACACGCTCCACCGATGGCGCAAGCTGACGCTGCGCTGGATGTTGAGAGTATCCGACGGGATTTCCCGATCCTGCGACAAACGATCAACGGCCACGCGCTGGTCTACCTGGACAACGCGGCGACTTCGCAAAAGCCGCAGGTCGTCATCGACGCGATTTCCCGGTACTACGCCGAGGACAACGCCAACATTCATCGCGGCGTGCACGCGCTCAGCGTGCGGGCGACCGATGCCTACGAGAAGGTTCGGATCACGGTGCAGCGGTTCATCGGCGCGGCTGAACCGGAGGAGATCGTCTTTGTACGCAGCGCGACGGAGGGGATCAACCTTATAGCCCAGACCTACGGGCGCTCCGAGATCGGAAAAGGAGATGAAATCCTCATTACGACGATGGAGCATCACTCCAACATCGTCCCGTGGCAGATGCTCTGCCGGCAGACCGGCGCCGTATTGCGCGTAGCCCCGATCAACGACGATGGGGAATTGATCCTCGATCAGTATGAGAAACTGCTGTGCGACCGTACGAAAATCGTAGCGGTGACGCACATTTCAAACGCCCTGGGCACGATCAATCCGCTAAGCGAGATCATCGACTTAGCACATCGACACGGCGCAAGGGTCTTGGTGGATGGCGCCCAGGCCGCCCCGCATCTGTGTATCGACGTCCAAGCGCTCGACTGTGATTTCTACGTGTTTTCGAGCCACAAGGTCTACGGCCCGACCGGCGTCGGCGTGCTCTACGCCAAGCGCGAGCTTCTTGAGGAGATGCCCCCGTATCAAGGCGGCGGCGAGATGATCCAATCGGTCACGTTCGACGAGACGACGTACAACGACGTGCCGCACAAGTTCGAGGCCGGCACGCCCAACATCGCCGGCGTGATCGGTCTTGGGGCGGCATTGGATTACGTGAACGGGATCGGCTTGGACCGCATCGCCGCCTACGAGCACGAACTCTTGGACCATGCAACGCACGCCCTGGCAGCCATTCCGCAGGTGCGTTTGATCGGAACCGCTCGGCATAAAGCGGCGGTCCTGGCTTTTGTCGTTGAGGGCATCCATCCTCATGATGTGGGGACGGTCGTGGATCAGGAGGGCATTGCGATTCGCACGGGGCATCACTGTGCCCAGCCGGTGATCGATCGTTTCGGCCTGACGGCGACGGCCCGGGCTTCATTTGCGTTCTACAACACGCGGGAGGAGATCGACGCCCTGGCGGCGGCGATGCGTCGGGTTCTGGAGGTGTTTGCCTGATGATCGACCTGTACGACCTCTACCAGGAACTCATCCTCGACCACAACCGGCGTCCCCGCAACCGGCGGAAGCTCGAAGATCCCAGCTGCCAGGCGGAAGGATATAACCCGCTCTGCGGGGACCGCGTAACCGTCTACCTAAAAATTGAGGACAGCGTCGTGACCGAGGCGACGTTCGACGGTTCGGGGTGCGCCATTTCCACGGCGTCGGCCTCGTTAATGACCGAGAGCGTCAAGGGTAAGAGTCTGGAGGATGCCAAGGCGCTGTTTCGAAAGTTTCACGGGATGCTCACCGGTCAGTCGATCGAGACTGCCGACGGGCCGGACCTGGGCAAGCTTGAGGTCTTTTCCGGCGTGTGTCGATTTCCGGCGCGCGTCAAGTGCGCGACGCTGGCCTGGCATACCGCCAACGCAGCCTGGGAAAAGAGAGAAACCGTCGTCTCCACCGAGTAGATGAGCCCGGTCCGGAGTTCAGGAATTATTATTGCTTCTAACAAGACCGAGCCGCAGGCATTTTGAAAAGGCCTGCGCGAACGTCAGAGTGTCGTGGGCGCTTCGAAACACGTTTTGTTAGACGGTCTTAGGGTTATCGATATGAATGACTCACCGATTGAAAAACTGGAATCCAAGACGCTGGAGGCCCGGGTCATCGAGACGCTTCGCACCTGTTACGATCCGGAAATCCCGGTCGATGTGTATGAGCTTGGGTTGATCTACGACGTTGAGACCAACGCCGCCGGCAAGGTGGACATCCGCAT
>JADFMZ010000214.1 GCA_022563615.1 Planctomycetota bacterium | reverse complement strand
TCTTGAACTTGATTAAGGTCCACTCGCGTTCGCTGGCGCCCGCGTCGCGCCAACTGAGGTCGGTTGCGGAGCCGCTGTTGAACCCGGGCGCAGCGCTGCTGATCGTCAGGTCTTCAACCCCGCTGTAAATCAGGGAGGTCACGACGGGATCGTCCTGGGCGTTCTGAACCGTCACTCGGCCCTGTCGTAGAACGACCTCGATCTCCAAGGTGTCGTCCGCGGTGGTGATGTCCTCGTCGGCGGGGTCGAAGTCCATCGCCTCGAAGGCCCCATGAACGTGGGGCAGACCGAACAGCAACTCCGGCCTCAGGTCGCCCGTCAGGTCGCGGATGAAGCTCACGTCGGTGATGCCGTCGGAACGCGGAGAGGCCGTCGGAAGTCGCCCGACGCGTACGGGGGGAGCCTCGAAGATCACGCCCGATACCGTCTCGCTGATCGAGTTGACGGGAATCACTCCTCCAAATCTCGTATTGTTCCGGCCGTAGATCAGATAGGCTTCGCCGACCGGGCCGACGTTTCGTGGGTTGCCGAACTGGGCGACGATCACGAAGTCGGCCACGCCGTCCCCATCGAAGTCGGATACGCCGCTCACGGTCGAACCGACGTTGGCGCTGGGGCTGAAGCCCTGGAAGCGCGCGCCCGCCTTGCTCCGCCCGATGTCAAACAGGTCAACCAGACCGGCCGGAAGCTGCACGACACTGATGGTTCCAACCGCGTAACGATGGACTCGGGGATTGATTCCGTCGTCCGCGGTGACACGAATGAAATAAGGCTCTCCCCCGGGGCGGGGTGGAACCTCGCTCAGTTCGATGCGGATATTGAACTCGATCGCCTCGAAAGCACCGGCCGCAATACTCCGTTGTTCCAGAACGATGATTTGCGACGGGTCAGGATTGGAAGGATCGTCGTTGTTCGGATCCTGGTCCAAATCGAGCAGGAGAAAGATCGTCACGTCGCTGTCCGGGTCGAAAGGCAGGGCCTGGTTCGGCGCCGCCTGCATAGGTTGAACCACAATTCGTATTGTGTCCTCCTGGGCCACGCTCAGGTTGAATTGCGGCTCCGTCACCGTGATAACCGGCGGGACGGTCTGCGGACCTTCGCCCTCTCCGACAATCGTGACGACCACGCGCTGCCGAGTGGCTGCGCCCACGGTCGAGGCGAAGATGTTGACCGTGGCGTTGGTGCCGTCGTCGATCATGCCCAGGAGGTGATAGGTTCCGACGGGAACCAGCGCAGTGCCCACAGTAAACGAGTCCGGTCCGGTCAGGTCATTTTCTTCGATGCCCTGAACCAGGCTGATGTTCGTGTTCGTCTCGGTGCCGACCAGCCAGAAATCAATCTCGGCGTTGTCATCCCGATCCGAGTCGGTCCACCGGATGAGAAACGGGTCACCCTGTCCACGCGTGATATTTTCTGTGGGTTCCAGAAACGTCAGCGTGGGTGGGTCGTTTCCGAATTGGCCTGGGCCCGAAACGAGAAATGGCGTCGGCGTGCCGCAGGAGGAAGCCACCAACGCCAGCATCCCAGCTAGAAGCAAGGCCGCAAGGGAGCCCAAAACAATTTTACCAGCGGCAGCTATGCCCATGAGTGAAGCTCCTTGAAACCGAATGACCTTCGACACCCCGACGGAAGGATCGCGAAAATGTGCCATTCCAACACCGCGAGCGACGGACGACCGTCGTTTCTTTCGCAAACAACCAACATGGCCAGTATGGCTTTACGTCGTGCGGGCATCATGGGTCGAAAACCGTTCTTGGTGTGAATCCGCTGGGCGCTCGACCCTTCTGCGGGCAACCGCCCAAAGGCTCATCGACACGCCTCTGTCAACGGTAATCATAGAACCGGCGTCGATGTCTCGTCAAGCTGATCCAACCGATCACCCTGGCGATGGAGGAGTCGGCTGCCAAGCACAACGGGCCTAGGGCCTACGACAAGGCCCATCACACGAGGCTGTCCGCCTCAATCGCCCGCAAAGCCGTCAAGCTTGTGAAGTTTACGTCGTCGAGCGTGGCGGCTGTATTGGGCGGACTGGCTCGCCAGCGCACGAAATAGCTGTCTGCACTGATGCCGTGTTGCGTCTTGCCCGTTTGTGCCGCCGGGTCGTCCTAGGTGACGGCCAACATAGGCTCGCAGAAAGCGGAAACCGTCGGCACGGGTGAAAGTGGCATACCCCAGCAGGCTGGCCGTCAGGCGAGTCAGGCGTTTGCGATGAAGCGCCGCAGCCCCGAATCGTGCTTGCTGCAAACCATCCAGGTCCACGATGAACGTGCGTGGCGCCCCGGAGCCTCCATCCCAGGATTGCAAC
The DNA here is from genome assembly GCA_022563615.1 of Planctomycetota bacterium. Taxonomy (GTDB): domain Bacteria; phylum Planctomycetota; class Phycisphaerae; order UBA1845; family UBA1845; genus JADFMZ01. The sequence continues at coordinate 3,643 of JADFMZ010000214.1, read as the reverse complement.
AGAATATTGGAAGCCTTGAGATCCCGGTGGTGCAGGCCATGACGATCGAACCGAAGAAGCAGCTCCACCAGCGCCTTGATGATCCCGTCTTTGACCGCCCGCACCTGATTCGTATCGAGCTGCGCAATCAACGACAGGGCGACCTGATCGAGATCGACCAGGTCCGGGACGAATCGGGTCACGATCCACGACTCCCGCTGAGGCCAACGACGCTCGATCCATGCCAAAGGCAGCGCTGTGGGAATCTCGGCTCGCAGCAGGGCGAGGGCTTTCCGAAAGTTTCGACGCGCTCGCGACGGGCGCCACGCGACGTTCAACCACCGGGCTGACCCCGAACTACGGCTTTGTTTCCCGATAACGTCAATCATCCTGCCCGAGCAGGCCAGCCGGGCGCGGAACACCTCGGCACCGGCGGATACTTTGAGCACGGTGTAGTCGCAAAGCATCGACGAATCAGCCGTAAGCGTTGCCAGCCACGAATGCCATTGCCCGGCATCGGGTAACGCCCACGAACTTTCGCTCTGAGACGTTGGATAGGGACAACGGCTCAACACCTCTCCGCGCCATCCTCCGGGCAGCTCAATCGACTCGACGAATGGATTGGATTCACGCATGGAGGTGTAGAACCAAAACGGTGTTCAGCCAGGTGACGTAGACCCATCGCTCAGGTCGAATGGTCCATTATAGGACGGGTTGGACGTAGCAAGAAGTGCCCCGACAAGCCGGCGAAGCACCTCCAAGCGGCGGGTTCCCGTCACCTGCGACCCGGGAACCGTATTGGAAGTGCCCTTCCGGGCATTGCGAGACCTTGGGTCCGATTCTCACGCAATCGAAAGACTCCCGCTGTCGATGTCGATAATATTTCTGAGGATAAACCCGATACCGCGCGGGCGGCTCGGCCCCACAATCATGGTGCGAGCGAAAACGGACTCCCCTAGATGAAAATCTGGAACTGGATCGTAGAAGCGTTGACGGGTCAAGACGGCGAGTCCTCAGGCGGCCCGTCTACAGCCGGAGGATCTGCCGTCGCAACGCTGGAGCGACCAGACGGCACGACGGGTTCCGACGAATCGAATCCGAACAGCGCTCCGGTGGACCGGTGGTGGGCGCCGCCAGACGTGACCCAAGTTGAACCGATCTCGATCGAGCGGCCTGATCTGCCGCCCGAGGCCCGTGTATTGGAAAACCTGCTGGTCTCGCACTTCGACGGTCATGACCTGGCCATGCCCCCGATGCCGCGTGTGGCGGAGCGCGTGTTGGCTCATCTGCGCGATCCAAAATCCAGCATGACGCGGATTGCCAAGGATATCGCCGAGGACCAAGTGATGGCCGCCGACATTCTACGAATGGCCAACTCGGCGTTGTATGGTGGGTTGCACAGGATCACCAACCTCCAGGCGGCAGTCACTCGCCTGGGAGGCAACGCCATTCGTACGTTCACGTTACATCAATCGCTCCGGGCGGCCATGTTCCAAAAGAAGGGCGTGGACATCAATCTGGCTGAAGGCATATGGCGTCGCTCGCTGGCCAGCGGCTGCATCATGCGGGGTTTGGCTCAATTCACGCACATGGACCCGGAAGAGGCCTCCCTCATTGGGCTGCTGCACGACATCGGTAACGTCATCGTACTACGCATTGCGCACGAACAGAGCATCATCGCCCGCCGATGGATCGACCCAGACACGTTCGAGTACCTCTGCTTTGAATGCCACCAGGAGTTCGGAGAATTGATCGCGGATGCCTGGAAATTGCCCGACACGCTTAGAGAGTTGATTTCCAGCCACCACGCCTACCCCGATCGTGAGGATCCGCTCCGCGTGCATCGCCTGATGCTCATGCTGACCGACATGACCAATCAGATGTTGCGATTTGATACGCCGGCCGACTACGACTTGCTCAAAGCGCTCCCCGTCGAAGAGTTGGGGCTCGCCAGTCAACCTGGTTTCGAGGAGTTCCTCGCCGGGTTGCCGGATCAAATCGCCGAGACCGTCGCCACCTTTCAGGGATCCTGATCCCGAATCTTTGTCAACCTTAAAGGCCGGCTCACCCGGCATGGGCGATCCATCCGACCATCCGCCGCTACGGAAAACGCCAAACGGGTTGGGTCGGCTTGGTGGGATCTTCACACTCCCATTGAACAAACGGCAAGTTCCAAGAACGAGCGTACCAGGCACTTCGCATGACGTTTCGGTCCAATGGAAGGCGGAACGAAACCAGAAAAGTTAAAAAAAAGGCGCCGATCGCAAAAAAACTTGCGGCTCAATCGCCCGCCAGATCAGTTCGATCGGGGATCAATACATCTGCTGAACAAGTCGGCGTGGCTTGCTTGGATCCATAAACTCGCCGTTTTTCGCTTGAAAAAGCGGTTTGTGGCGATGGAACCCTCAGAAGCTGTTCGCGCACCGACGACGGGTTCAACGTTCGCGGCAGTACCGCCAAAGCCTACGCGGAGTATAGGGAACGGCTTCAAGCGGCCCCGCGTTCTCAAGACGTTAGGAGTCCGGTCCGATGAACGCCAAGTCGGAGTAACCGGAAGATCTGTTTTTATTGGAGAGAGTCAATGGCAGTAGGAAACAGAGGGCGGGGCGGCCAGCGTTCCCGTTCAGAGAACAGCCCCTTTTCTGCGGGCGATTTTTTTGACGGTGTTTCGAGCTCCAGCCGCGGTGGTTGGGGCGGCAGCAGTTCGAGCGGTAAGCGAAACGCAAGTAGTCTTACGAAAGGAAGTAACCCTATGAACACGAATTACAGAGGTGTGTGCAACACGATCCAGTCCAAGATCAACTCGTTCAAGACCCTTTACAACCAGACCAAAGGCCCGGGCAAGTTTGCCTGCCCAAGCCCCATGACGCTGAACAGCTTCACCAATTTGGTCAACAAGGGCGCGGTCATCCAGACGTGCAGCTCGTCGCAGGTCGCCCGCTGGGCCAAGTCCGCCAACAAGAACTTCAACACGAGCGATCCGAATCCGACGTCCTGCAAGAACATCCTCTCCGCCAAGTTCGGCAAGACCACCATCAAGGCCGTCGCGCGGACCAAGACCGGTTCATTCATGGTCGCGACCTCACCGACATGCAAGGGTCGATCGTTCTCGTTCCCGAAGTAACTCTGAACGACCCCAGCATCGGACCGACACAAGACGTCGGAAGCGAATTCTACGCGAGGCGATCCCACTGGGGGTCGCCTCGTTTTTTCGCGCGCATCGGGCGCCCCGGCTATACGCGCGGTGCGGGGTTTCGATAACGGAAGCCAGGCACGATTTCGGGGGCCGCGCCGGTGGCGTGTGGCACGGGTTTGTAACCCGTGCGTTCCACCGGTTGAAAACCGGTGCCACAAGGGTTCATGGGATAGGCTCTTAGCTGGACTTTTGCCCTTTTCCCGCAGCGGATTTTTCAAATCCCTGCGGGAAACCAAGGGGTTCCGACTTTTGCAACACCCTGCAAAACACTGGGTGTTGCAAAAACCTCCAACGAATTTGCAAAACTACGGAGAAAATAGGCAGTTTACCTACTCCAAAAAGGGCAAAAGTCGAGCTTAGCTCCGTCGCCCGTACTCCGCGAGCAGGGCGCGGGCGCCGTCCATTTGCCGCTGGGCCTCGGTGAGGCAGGTCCATACCTCATCGAGTTAGCCGTCGGCGGAGGCGGAC
>JADFMZ010000007.1 GCA_022563615.1 Planctomycetota bacterium | reverse complement strand
CCACGTATTTCTCGTTCATCTCAGGCCTCCTTGCCTCGGCGGACCACCCGCCAGACGACAAGAATGCCCGATTCAACCCATCAAAGCAACGCTGACAGAGCACTAGGCAAGACCGATCCGCAGGCATTTTGAAAAGGCCTGCGCGAACGTGGGAGTGTCGTGGGCGCTTCAAGACACGTTTTGTTAGACGGTCCAAGAACTCATCCCCTTCACCCTTGTGGGACCGGTTTTCAACCGGTGTTGGCGCGCGGGTTAAAAACCCGCGCCACACTTTTTGGGATAGGGTCGAGGCCGGATCGCCCCTACAGGGTGCGGTCGAACGTATGGTCGATCGCGTCGTCGTCGATGCGCGAGGGGGCCTCGGCCTTTGCGCTGACAACGTTTTGGGGCTTCGACGTGCACGACAGCCGTTGCAGATAACTCGCAAGGTCGTCGTTGCAGAACCCCGCCAGAAACATGGGGCTGGCCGTCGGGTTGAGACGGGTGATCGCCTCGATCGTGTCACTCTTGGTCATCATCGTGTGCGACTCCGCTCGGGGTTTGCGCCCGGCTGCATGAAGCGGCGGACCCATTCCACCGGACGCGCTATCGGCGCGATCTCGCCGCACGCTCCAAGCGGATTTACGGCGCATCGGGAGCATTTCGGACGACCTACCGGCGCGGGTTCTGCGCGGTACGGCGCAACCCCTGCGCCGGTGGATCGTCCCAACATCAATGACGCCGGTGCCGCTGACGGATGCGTATGCAAGTGGGGCAATGCTTGCGCATTCCATGAACAACGTTCGTGTCGAAAAAAAAGTTTCTTTGTGGAATGAACAACTTTCCGAAAAGGACAACGTGGATCAAGGCCCAATGTGAGCGAATCGCCCGAGACGCGGATTTCAGAGCAATCCGGCGTCTTGATGAACGGGCGACAGGCTCTTAGGATGCGGCGACCATGACGATACGATTTCAATGCTCGTCCTGTTCGCAGCCCATCGAGGTGGATGACGAATGGGCGACGAAGGTGGTGGCGTGTCCCTATTGCCGCAACACGATCACCGCCCCGGCTGAGTCCACCGTTACCGATCCAAGCGAGATTCCGACGGCCTCTCCGATGGTGGGGGGGGAAGCGGTGCCCGCCGGCCCTGCTCCACTTCCGCAACGGGCGATCGGCCCTTCCACCAACGTCATCGCCCTGGTGGCGCTCCTGCTGTCGTTCGGGGTTCTGGCCTTGCTGGCTGCACAATCCGTTCTCATGTCCGGGCATTCGCTTGAATGGGAACAGATGGAAGAGGAGATAACGAAACGGGAGTCCGAGTCCGTCTCCCGGATGCAGGCGTTCAACGAATACCTCTATTCACGGGGCGGAGAGCTTCCGTCGTGGCTGGTGGCCTCTACGGCGATCACTATGTGCGCCATGGCTGGCTGCGTCGGCGCGATCGTTTGTGGCATCCTGGGGCTTCGTCGTGTCCAGCGCCGACGGTTGGCGATCGCCGCCCTGCTAATCTGCGGCAGTGTCGTTGTCTTTTTCTGCGCGGGAATCGGTCTTTCCCTCAGCATGTTCACCTGGGTTTGACCGCTACAGGAAACATAGAGCTTGCTCTAGGCGGACCTCTAACCGTCAGGTCAGCGGCTTACGAACGGGATTTCGCGCTGGGGGACTTGGATGCCGGCTGCTGCTGGCCACCTTGCGGAACGAGGAAGGAGGCGCCGCATTCGCCGCAGCGAACACGCTTGCCGCGCACGCTGTCGGGCACCTGCAGAACCGCGCGACAGGACAATCTTGGACAAATCAGCGTAACAGACATCATTTTCAGCGTGGCTTCGGGGGCGGCCGCAAGACAATGCGCAACGAGCGCACGTTCCAACCCGGGCCACCTGCCCCCATGTATCGACACGTGGGGGATCGGGCTGGATCGGATCAGCCGCCGGCCCGAACATCAAAAAGAAGGCTACGATATCGGCGGAATCAAGCGGACTCTCGGCGCCGACGGGTTGTCGTGGCGGGGCGGATCAAGGGCTCCCGGCCCTCAACGACGGCCTTGGTCACGACCTTTTTCCCGGACCGGGCGTTATCGGGCAGGTCATACATGGGCTTGAGCATGATCTCTTCCATCACCCCGCGAAGCCCACGGGCGCCAGTTTCCCGCGCCAGGGCCTTTTCTGCGATGATGCGGAGGGCATCCGTGGTGAATTCGAGCTTGCATTCCTCGTATTCGAAGAGTCTTTGATATTGCTTGATGAGCGCGTTTCTCGGCTCAGTCAGGATCTGAACCAGCGTGTCCACGTCCAAGGGGTCAAGCGTCGTGATGACCGGCAGCCTACCGACCAGCTCGGGAATCATGCCATATTCGACCAGATCCTCAGGGGCTACCTTGGCTAGTATCTCCCCTTTTTCTTTCACTTCGTCGTGGACGATGCCCTCGTTGGAGAATCCAATGGTGCTTTGCCCGAGCCGCCGCTGGATAATGTCGGTGAGCCCGACGAAGGTTCCGCCGCAGATGAACAGGACATTGGTCGTGTCCATCTGGATGTATTGCTGCTCGGGGTGCTTCCGCCCGCCTTGCGGCGGGATATTGGCGATCGTTCCCTCTAACATCTTCAAAAGGGCCTGCTGAACGCCTTCACCGGAAACATCCCGCGTGATGCTGACGTTGTGCGTGGTGCGCCCAATTTTGTCGATTTCATCGATGTAGATGATGCCGCGCTGCGCAACGTCGAGGTCGTACTCGGCGCTTTGGAGCAGGCGAAGCAGGATATTCTCGACATCTTCACCCACGTAGCCCGCTTCCGTAAGCGTTGTGGCGTCCGCAATGGCAAACGGCACGTTTAGCATTCTAGCCAGCGTGCGGGCAAAGAGCGTCTTGCCGGATCCGGTGGGGCCCAGCATCAGAACATTGGACTTGTCGATTTCCACGTCGTCGGCGTTGGCGGTATCGACGTGTTGCAGTCGCTTGTAGTGGTTGTGAACGGCGACGGCCAAGGTGAGCTTGGCGTGATCCTGCCCCACGATGAACTGGCTGAGGAAACCGTGAATCTCTCGCGGCGCGGGAGTCTCACGCGTCAACACGCCCGAGCCGGACGACCGCCGCACTTCCTGCTTAATGATGTTATGGCACAGTTCGACGCAGGAGCGGCAGATATAGACATCGCGAGGCCCCTCGACCATCGGGCCGGCCTCTCGCTGACTCTTTCCGCAAAAGCTGCATGAACCGGATCGGCGCGACCGGTTCCCGCCGCTGCCGCCGCCTCGCACTGTAGCCATAGGGTACTCCTGATCGTTTCTCGTTACGACAATTCCGAGGCGACTTCGCGTGCCCGTACCGTCGCCTTGATATCGTCACCACCACCCGGTCGGCTGAAGCCGGAAGGCCCGCCCACGGTCCAAGGCCATCGACCCGATCCCGCGCCGGTACGCAATTTCGCCGATCTTGACGGCGAACCAGGCACAAACGGCATGGAGCCATTGGAGCCTCAGGTGATCTTATGCCGAAATGCAACCTGGTTCCAGAGGCTTGACCTACCCCGTCGCGGACCCTTGACGCTGCTCTATTCCCATTCGATCGTAGCCGGCGGTTTGGAGGAGATGTCGTACACGACGCGGTTGACGCCGGGCACTTCGTTGATGATCCGATTGGAGATGCGGGCCAGAATGTCGTGGTCGATGCGCACCCAGTCTGCGGTCATGAAGTCGGCGCTCTCGACGAAACGGACCGCCACGATCTGCTGACCGGCGTAACTGCGGCTGTCGCCCATAACGCCCACCGTGTGAATCGGCAGGAGCACACCGAAGCCCTGGGCGATCTTTGAGTACCAGCCGGCCGTGCGAATCTCCTCGATGATGATCACGTCGGCAGCCCGCAGGGTAGCCAAACGCTCGGGTGTGACGGCCCCTAGGATGCGCACGGCGAGGCCCGGCCCGGGGAACGGATGGCGCCAGACGATCTCCTCCGGCAACCCCAGGTGCTCGCCGATCCGACGCGCCTCATCCTTGAACAGATCGCGCAAAGGCTCGACCAGCTCGAAGCCCAGATCAGCCGGGAGTCCGCCGACGTTGTGATGCAGCTTGATGTTGGCGGTCTCGCCTCCGGGGCCATGGCCCGATTCGATGACGTCGGGATAGAGCGTTCCCTGGGCGAGGAAGCGAACGTTCTCGATCGTGGCGGCCTCTTCCTGAAAGACCGCGATGAACTCATGCCCGATGATGATCCGCTTCTGTTGCGGGTCGGTTACGTTCTCAAGTTTCGTCAGAAACCGCTCCGACGCATCCACGACGCGAAGGTTAAGGCGGAAATGGCGGCGAAAGGCCGCCTCGACCAGGTCCACTTCCCCGGCGCGGAGCAGGCCGGTGTCGACGAAAACGCAGGTCAACCGATCACCGACGGCCTGGTGGATCAGCGCCGCCGCGACGCCGCTGTCCACACCGCCGGACAGCCCGCAGATCACGCGGTCATGCTCCCCGACCTGCCTGCGGATGGATTCAATGATGTCGGAAGCCACGACGTTCACCTTCCACGTGCCGGTGCATCCGCACACTTCATACAGAAAGTTGCGGATGATCCGGCTCCCGCAAGGAGTGTGCGTCACTTCCGGATGGAATTGAACGCCGTACACCGGTCGGGAGCGGTGTCGCACCGCGGCAAAGGGACAGGTCGGCGTCTGAGCCAGGGCCTGAAAATCCGGCGAAAGGCTATGAACGATATCCCCATGACTCATCCACACCGACGTCTGCGGCCCGACGCCCGAAAGGAGGACGTCGCCCTGAGTCACCTGAAGCGGTGTTCGGCCGAACTCTCGCGCGGGCGACGATTGAACGTCACCACCCAGCATCTGACAGGCAAGCTGCATTCCATAGCAGATACCCAGGATCGGCAGGTTCAGGTCTAGGATTTCCACTCGGCACTTCGGGGCGTCGTCGGCATACACACTGGCTGGCCCGCCGGAAAAGATCAGGCCCACCACGTTGTGCGCACGAAGCTGATCGACGGTGACGTCCGGCTGAACGATCACGCTATGAACATGATGCTCGCGCACCCGCCGGGCGATCAACTGCACGTACTGCGCGCCGAAATCCAGGATAGCGATCGTCGGTGGTTGGATGGGTTCAGTCATGAAAAACGAAGTCCTAAAAGGTCGAATATGGGCGCCAACGCATGCTCTTTCCCGTACCACCAGGCTGATGCGCCAGCCACCGCCAACACCGGCACGCCGAGCGCCAGGAACGCTATCACCCTGGCGCGGGTGGCTGCCGGCGCCGTGGCGCCCAGACGAACCAACCAGAACCACCACAGCGTAACACCGAGACCGCCCAGAATCGCTGCCAGGATGAGAAACGCATGGTCCGACGGACACCAGCGCCATCGGGCGATCGTACCGACATAGGCGATTGGGCGAAGCGCCAGAACCACAAAGGCCGCCAGGAGCGGTACCACCCACGCTGCGCTGTACTGGATGGCTGCCGCCAAGCGCTGCTGCTTTCGATAGGGTCGCCTATGAAACCAGGCGGCTCCGGTCCTGGTCAGCATTCCAACCCACCAGATCATAAACAGCGCAAGCACACCAGCCAGCGGCACCGCGATCAAGCTCTGCGCCGGGTTCCACCAAAGATCGCTTGGCACGTCAGCCCCACGCTCCAACGTCATGGAACGCGGGATGGAAGCCACTTGGAACCAGCCCGCGCCGGTAGGGTTCGCAGAAGCTTCCGCTCCATCCGAGTGGGTTTGTGGATAAACCCATTTCCACCCGACCACACTCAACTGGGACAACGCAACACCGAGAGCAAACAGCAACACGTTGACACGGGCAAAACGCCGCGACGCGGCGGATGATCGCATCAGGGCGAGGTGTTTCAGTCGCCCGGCCCCAGCCGACCACACCCACGCGACCATCCCCGACCAACCGCGCCGCCCCTGGGCATGAGCCCGCGCATAGGGCGTGAGGTCATCACCCGTGATCGGATCGTCGCCGAGCTGAATTTCGCAAAGCGGACACCGATCTGCGGATGATTCAAGCTGCTGGCCGCACGCGGGACAACGCAATACCGACAAACCAGTTACCATGCGCGATTAACGGAACCGCCGGCTCAATGAGGGGTGGATGGAGACGAAGAGGCGTCCGAGGCTGCCTCTGATTCATCTTCCACGGAAGATTCGACATCGTCGGACGACTCTGAGACGACCATCCGATCCGTTTGCGGCTCGGCGTCATGGTAGGTTCCGAAAACCTTTCGGCTCGGATACCCGTCGCTGGCCATCAGCATCCAGGGTGGCGTCACCACCACGCTGACCGGAAACAACACCAAGTTATAAAGGAATCGCCCGCGCCAGTTGAAGAGGCGAAGGTAGTCCTGCGCGGTCCAGGCGAACCGATCGTCGCCGTCCGCCTCCTCATCCGGATCTTCGAAGTAAAGGGGTCCGTGCGTAACCGTGCCGTCTCCGACGGGAAGCTCCATCACCTCGAAGGGTCGATGCAGATCGCCGCGCGTGGTTTCGACCGCCCAGGCGCCTTCGACGGACGGTGTGGTAGTGGGGCTTTGCCGCACGACCGCATCCGCGGAGGGATCAGCCATCGTCCGGCAACCCACAATCCCAAGAGTCCAAACCGCCATCAAGACCATGCCGGTTCGATGACCACGTATGATGGTCTTAGAGCCTATCCCATAAGCCCTTGTGGCACCGGTTTTCAACCGGTGAAACGCACGGGTTACTAACCCGTGCCACACTTCTTGGGATAGGCTCATAGTTCGCTTATTCATTGAGATACTCCAAAGCGTAGTTTGGGGATTCCTTGGTAATCACCACGTCGTGGGGATGCGATTCAGCCACCCCAGCCGACGTCACGCGACAGAAGGTTGAGGTGCTCCGCAGTTTGTCCACGGTTTCTGCTCCACAATAGCCCATGCCCGCGCGAAGTCCGCCCACAAGTTGATAGACAAACTCAGACAATGGCCCTCGAAACGGAACCCGGCCCTCCACGCCCTCGGGCACCAGCTTGCTCGCGGCGGTGCCGAGCTTTTGGCCGTAACGATCCGCCGAGCCTTTGACCATGGCTCCGAGTGACCCCATCCCACGATATTCCTTGAAACGTCTGCCTTTCCACGTCACGGTTTCGCCCGGCGCCTCTTCCAGCCCCGCGAACAACGAACCCATCATCACGCTGTGTGCTCCGGCTGCAAGGGCCTTGGTGATGTCCCCGGACTGGCGCACACCGCCGTCGGATATCACCGGCACGCCCGCCGCTGAGGCAACACTCGCGACGTTGATCACAGCCGTCAGTTGCGGCACGCCGACCCCGCTGACCACGCGGGTGGTGCAAATGCTGCCCGGACCGATCCCCACCTTGAGCGCATCGACGCCGGCGTCGATCAGATCCTTAGCCGCCGCCGCTGTGGCGATATTGCCCGCCACAATATCGATTGAATGCTTCCGACGAATTTGCTTTATCGTGTCGATGACGTTGTCGCTGTGGCCATGGGCTGTGTCCACTACGATCACGTCAACATCCACCGCGAGCAGTGCTTCGATCCGCTCGAAGTCCTGCACACCAACGGCGGCGCCGACGCGCAATCGGCCCCGCTCGTCTTTGCAACTGCCGGGGAACTGTCGGCTTCGTTCGATATCCCGCATGGTAATCAGCCCGACGAGCTTGCCTTCGGGGTCCACCAGAAGCAGCTTTTCCACCTTGGCCTTTTTCAGGAGCTTGGACGCCTCTTCAAGCGTCGTGCCCGGCGGACCGGTGATCAGGCTCCGCGACATCATCATGTCGCGAATTTTGACCTCCTCGCGCTCGAGGAACTTCATGTCGCGACGGGTGATAATCCCGACGAGGCGCCGGTTTTCCTCGACGATCGGGACGCCGGAGATGTTATGCAGCGCCATGACCTCCTTGGCGGCGGCGACCGAGGCGCCCGGCCCCAGCGTGACCGGATCAAGAATGACGCCGCTCTCAGAGCGTTTGACTTTATGCACCTCGCGGCATTGGGCCTCGATCGAAAGGTTCTTGTGGATGATCCCGATCCCCCCTTCCTGGGCCAGCCCAATGGCCAGACGCGATTCCGTGACCGTGTCCATGGCGGCTGAGACGAGCGGGACGTTCAGTCGGATGTTGCGCGTCAGCAGCGTTTCGACGTTGATTTGTTCAGGAAGGACGCACGATCGGCGCGGCAGCAGGAGAACGTCGTCGAAAGTCAAGGCCTCGTCGATCTCTCGCCTGTCCGAGGATTGACCAGGCCCGCCGGCCGTTTGCATCTGCGGGGTGCCTTTCACGAAAACCCGTGTGCTATTTATATGCTATTAACAGCGCCGCCGGGCCATCGTCAAGGCACTCAGCCAGCAGGCTCCCCGTCAGGCAGGTCAACCGCCTTCTAATAATTCTCGTGCAGGGTCGGCTCTTGCGGTTCGCCCAACCCTCGTTTTCAGCCACGCGAAGCAGGCACTGAAAAGCCCGAGTGGCCCTCCAACCACTCAATATAGTTAGAATGCGGTTGCCCTGGCCGATACGGTCACAGACCCTGGAGCGCCTACCCAAACCGGCCCGGTCGTGTACAATGTTCCCTAATGTCGGTTGGCTTGCCGTGGCAGGCAAAGCCGTTGGACCGCATAGGAAGGGCATTCGCTGTGCCGCGTAAAGCGATCAAAATCAAGCCTAAGGTGGAGTGGCTCTCGATTCTCGCGGGCGACGGGAAAGTCGATGAGTCGCTGGATCCGAAACTCGACGCCGATCGGTCCATCTACCTTTACCGGCTCATGCTGATGGCGCGCCGGTTGGACGAGCGCTGTATCATTCTGCAGCGCCAGGGCCGAATTGGGACTTATGGCCCTTGTCGGGGGCAGGAGGCGGCGCACTGCGCGTCCACGATCGTGATGGATCGGGAGGATTGGGTGGTCCCCACCTACCGCGAGCCGGGCTCTTTCTACCATCGCGGCTGGCCTTTGGAAACGGTGCTTCAATTCTGGGGCGGCTTTGAGGAGGGTTGTCGCCCGCCCGAGGGCGTCCACGACACACCGATTGCCGTGCCGATAGCGACCCAGGCTCTTCATGCCATGGGTCTGGCCTGGGCGATGAAGCTGCGTGGCGACCGTCACGCCGTCCTGTGCTACTGCGGCGACGGGAGCACCAGCGAAGGGGATTTTCATGAGGCGTTGAACTTCGCCGGCGTGTATCGACTCCCGGTCGTGTTTTTCGTGCAGAACAACCAATGGGCGATCTCGCTGCCGCGAGCGAAACAGACGGCATCGGAAACCATCGCTCAAAAAGCCCTGGCCTACGGCTTCGACGGGCTGCAGCTCGACGGCAACGATCCGTTGGCGGTCTACGTCGGCACGACCGAAGCCGTGGAAAGAGCCAAGAGCGGCGGCGGTCCCACGCTGATTGAAGCGGTGACCTATCGGATGAGCGTCCACACGACGGCGGACGACCCCACGAAGTATCGCTCGAAGGAGGAGGTCGAGACGTGGGAAAAGCTCGACCCCATCCCGCGATATCAAAAATACCTGCTCGGGCGGGGCATCCTGGACCCGAAGCGAATCGAGGAAATCGAAGCCGACGTCCTGGCTGAGTTGGCTGCCGCCGTCGTGCGTTATGAAGAAAACCAAAACGCGGATCCTCTCGATTGCTTCAAGTATCTGTATGCCGAACCCTCAGCCGAGCTTGAGCAACAACGAAAGGAATTCCAGACCGCACTGGAGCGGGAAGGGATGATCGAGAAGCAAGAACCACGCATGGCGCAACAACGATCATGAGCCGACCCGGAGCCTGTCCCAAGAAGTGCAGCGCGGGTTTCTAACCCATGCGCTGACACCGGTTGAAAACCGGCGCCACAAGGGTCTATAGGAAAGGCTTTCCGGTGGAACGCGCCGCGCGTTGCGTTGACCATTTGCGAAAGGAGTACAACTCAGCGATGGCCTTGATGAATATGGTGAGCGCGCTCAACCTTGCTTTGAACGAAGCCCTTGCCGAGGACGACCGGGTGGTCCTGCTGGGTGAGGATATCGGCCAGGATGAGGGGGTGTTTCGGGTCACCGCGGGTTTGATGGATAAGTACGGCCAAGACCGCGTGATCGACACGCCTCTGGCTGAGGCCGCCATCATCGGCGGGTCGGTCGGCATGGCGCTGTACGGACTCAAGCCCGTTTCGGAAATGCAGTTTTCCGGTTTTGCGTATCAGGGTTTTCATCAGGTTGAGCAACACGTTTCGCGCTTTCGTAACCGGACGCGCGGGCGGTTTAACCTGCCGATGGTTATCCGAATGCCCTACGGCGGCGGTATTCGCGCCATTGAACACCACAGCGAAAGCCGCGAAGCCTACTACGCGCATACCCCGGGGCTCCACGTCGTCATTCCCTCCGGACCGCGCAACGCGCGGGCCCTTTTGCTGGCGTCGATTCGAGACCCGGATCCGGTTATCTTCTATGAGCCCAAGGCCCTGTACCGGGCGTTCAAGGAGCAGGTGCCGGACGAGCCGGAAACGATGCCGATCGGAGTCGCCCAGGTGGTCCGTGAGGGCACTGACCTGACGATCATTTCCTACGGCGCGATGATGAGGCCGGTGCTGGAGGCGGCTGACGAGCTGGCGGATACGGACGGCGTTTCGGTCGAGGTGGTTGACCTGTTGTCGGTTTCGCCGCTGGATACGGAAACGATTACGGGCTCGGTGGCGAAGACCGGGCGGGCGGTGATCGTCCATGAGGCGCCGCGTCGCTGCGGCATCGGGGCGGAGGTGATCGCTCGGATCGTCGAGAAATCGTTGGTCTACCTGGAGGCGCCGATCCGTCGGATTACCGGTTTCGATGTGCAATTTCCCTTTTTCGCGCGCGAGCGGGCTTACCTCCCTAGCATGGAGCGGATTACGCACGCGGCGAGGGACGTTTTGGCGTTTTAGTTGCTCTAACATGAAACTGAGCCGCGGGCTTTAGCCGGCGCGATTATCCGACAGCTTCGATCGTTCGTAGCCATTTGTTGTTAGAGTGCCTTCATCAGGAAGTTGCGAGTATCGAATACCCCATGGCGAAGAAAACGGGGCGAGATTCCAGCCCTTCGTTATGGCCCACTCGACCTACGTCGTTCTTTCGCACGGAGCATACATACTGATGTCCAGGGAATTTCTACTGCCCGATCTTGGCGAAGGGATTGCCGAGGCGCAGATCATCCGGGTTATGATCAAGCCCGGTGACCGCATCGAAGAGGATCAATCGCTTATGGAGGTTGAGACGGACAAGGCCGCCGTTGAGATCCCCTCTCCCTTTGCCGGAATTGCACAGCAAGTGCACGTCAGCGAAGGGCAAACGGTCAACGTCGGGAAGGTGATCGTGACCTTTGACGGCGGCGACGGTGACGGTGACGGTGACGTTCGAACGTCGAAAGCTGCAACCGTGACGGCGTCGATCGCCCCCGCGACGGCGCCTCCGTTGATCAAAGCGCCGAAGGTGGAGGCCCAGCCTTCCTCTTCGCCGCCGCGCAAGACGACCGTTGCGGCTGCGCCGGTGGTTCGCAAGCTGGCCCGAGAGCTGGGCGTGGATCTCGACGCGGTGCAGGGCACGGGGCCGGGCGGGCGAATCAGCCGGGAAGATGTCGAACGAACCGCCTCCGCAGGTCAGGACCCGGTTGCGACGCCGACTCGCTCTCGAATGGAGCCGCCTGAACCGCTTCCCGGGATCAAGGGTACGGACAAGTGGGGGCCGATCCGGTCCGAGCCGCTTTCGCAAATCCGCAAGACCATTGCCACCCAGATGTCGCGCTCGGTGCAGACGGCGGTTCACGTCACCCATGGTGACGACGCGGACATCACGGAGCTGGAGCGCGTTCGTCGTCAACTGAACGAACTGACGAATAACGACCCGAAACTGACGATCACGACGTTTGTGATCCGCGCGTTGTGCGTCGTGCTTCGCAAGTATCCGATCTTCAACTCCAGCGTTGATCTGGAGGGCGGGCAGATCATCTACAAAGACTATGTCAACCTGGGCATTGCGGTGGACACCGATCGCGGATTGGTCGTACCGGTGATTCGCAACGTCGATACGATGAGTCTTCGGGCCATCGCGCTTGAGCTTCGTTCGATCGCCGATCGAATTCGGACCAAGAAGTTCGCCGTGGAGGACTTGCGTGGTGGCACGTTCACCATCACCAATGTCGGGGCGCTGGGCGGGACGTTCGGCACGCCCATCATCAATTACCCCGAGGTGGCGATTCTGGGCATGGGTCGAGCGAGAGAGACTCCGGTCTACCGCAATGACCTGTTGACCAAAGCTCTGATCCTGCCGCTTTTCCTTTCCTTCGACCATCGCGCGACCGACGGCGCCAACGCCGCCCGGTTCACGCGGGAGGTGATTGATTATCTGGAAACCCCGACGAAACTGTTGCTGGATTGACTTTACACCCAACCCCGAGTCGCGGACCCTACCATGGTAAGCCCGCGTGAAGCCCAGCCCGGCCGACGCGCATCCGCCCGGGCCAACAAGGAACTCATCTGATGGTGGTCGGTGAATTCACGCAAGAAACCAACCTGCTGGTGATCGGCGGCGGGCCGGGAGGCTATCACGCCGCGTTCCGGGCGGCCTCGCACGGAATCCGAACCACGATCGTCGAAAGCAACGGCGCCCTGGGCGGTGTCTGTCTGCATCGCGGATGTATCCCTTCCAAGACCTATCTTGCGATGGCTGAAACCCTCCACGCCGCCGCCCTGGGTAAATCGATGGGCATCGACTTTGGCAAACCCAAGCTCGACGTGGCGGCCATGCGCGCGTGGAAGCAAAAGGTGATCTCCAAGCTGGCTTCGGGGTTGGACTCGCTCTGCAAG
This sequence comes from Planctomycetota bacterium, assembly GCA_022563615.1. GTDB lineage: Bacteria > Planctomycetota > Phycisphaerae > UBA1845 > UBA1845 > JADFMZ01. The sequence continues at coordinate 9,167 of JADFMZ010000007.1, read as the reverse complement.
AAGTATCAGGTGGAAAGGATTCACGGCACAGCCTGCTTTGAAGACGGCAAGTTCGTGCGGATCCAAGGTGGATCAGTGCCCCGCGTCAAGTTTCGCCGGGCGATCATTGCAACGGGCTCGCGCTCCGTCGAACTTCGCGGACTTGGCAGCGACCTGTCCTGCGTTTTGAATTCACGAACGGCGCTGGAATTGGAAGAGATTCCCAAGTCGCTGCTGGTGATCGGCGGCGGGTACATCGGGCTGGAGTTGGGTCAAGTCTATGCCGCCTTTGGTTCCAAGGTGACGGTCGTCGAAATGCTGCCGAAGCTGATGCCCGGCGTGGATCGTGACCTGGTTCGCCCGTTGCTCAAGCGATTGGAAGACGATTTCGAGCAGATCTGCCTGGAAACCCGAGTCGTCAGTCTGAAAGAGGTGAAAGGTGCGGCGGAGTTGGTCTTTGAAGGGAAAAACCCGCCCAAGTCCAAGAGATTCGAGAAGGTGCTCGTGGCGGTCGGGCGCCGGCCTAACTCGTCTGACCTGGATCTCGAAAAGGCTGGAGTCGAAGTGGACGACCGTGGGTTTATCAAGGTCGATTCCGGGTTTTGCACGTCGGCCAAGCGCATTTACGCCATCGGCGATGTCATCGGCAACCCGATGCTGGCGCACAAGGCTCTGCACGAGGGCAGGGTCGTGGCGGACCTCATCGCCGGCAAGGACACCGTCTTTGAGCCGAGGGCGATTCCGGCGGTCGTGTTTACCGATCCGGCTATTGCCTGGGCAGGCTATACTGAACAGGAAGCCAAGGAGCAAGGGCTCGACATCGTTGTCCGGAAGGTTCCGTGGTCCGCGTCCGGACGAGCGGTCTCGCTCGGGCGAACAGACGGGGTGACCAAGCTAATATTGGACAAGGCCACAACGCGGGTGATCGGGGTGGGCTTAACCGGCCCGCACGTCGGCGAGATGATTTCCGAGGGCGTGCTGGCCATCGAGATGGGCGCCGTCGCCTACGATTTGGAAACGATGATTCACCCCCACCCCACACTGTCCGAAACGATTGGGGAGGTCGCCGGGTTGGCGCCATGATCAAAACGCTGGCTCAGGAACTGCTGGCCGAAGGGCTGTTGAACAAAGACGACAGCGTGGTGGCGGGGGTTTCCGGCGGGCCGGATTCAATGGCCCTTATCCACCTGCTCATCGGCCTCAATCAGACCATGGGCTGGCGGCTTCATCTTCACATCGCGCACCTCAACCACGGCATACGCGGAGAGGATGCGGAGCAAGACGCAGCCTTCGTTCAGGCGGCGGCTGACCATCTCTCCATACCGTGCACGATCGAAACGCGCGACGTCCCCGCGCTGGCCAAAAAGCATGGGCTGGGTCTTGAGGAGGCGGGGCGGCAGGAGAGGTACGCCTTCCTCGGGCGGGTGTGCCTGCAGACGGGAGCGAAGGTTGTGGCCGTCGGGCATCACGCCGACGACAACGCCGAAACGATCCTGCATCGCATTCTTCGCGGCACCGGGCTGCGTGGGCTGGCGGGCATCCCGCGCAGCCGGCGACTCGGAGAAGACACCGAGGTTCGCGTGATTCGGCCGCTGCTTCGTTTCAGTCGCAAGGCGTTGGTCGATTACCTGGCTGACGTGGGCATCGCCTATCGAGAGGATGCGAGCAATCTTTCGAATGAGGCGATGCGCAGCCGCCTGCGAAACACCATCCTTCCGCTTCTGAAAGCGGAGGTAAACCCGCAGGTGCACGATGCCCTGAATCGCCTTGGGGAACAGGCGCAGTGGCTCCAGGAGTTCTTGCGGGAAACGGTGCATCGCACCTTTGAAACGCTGATTATTTCGCGGACCGATCAGGTGCTAACGCTCAACGCCGACGCGCTGGCTCGCAAGAGTCGGATTGTACAGACGGAGCTTGTGCGCCTGGCCTACCGGTCCTTTGGTCTCGGGGAACAGGACCTGGCCTTTACGCATCTGGTTTCGGTTTTGGATCTGGTGGCGGACCCCGCCAGCGGGAGGCGGGCTGTTCTGCCCGGCGGCATGATGATTGAAAAGCGCTACGGGCAACTGAGCTTTTCTCTACCTTCCGATGAGCCTCGCGAGATGATCGCCCCGGAGGTGATGGTCCAACTTCCCGGCCGCACTTTGCTGCCCATCCGCCGCCTGGAGATTGAGTGTGCCGTCGAGGACGCGCGCCCGGACCAGATTCCGGGGCTTCGTCGGGCCGGCGCTAAAATGGAAGAGCGCGTCGATTACGACTTGATTCATCCGCCGTTGATCGTGCGTGGGCGTCGGAGCGGCGACCGCTTCTTTCCGCTCGGTGCGCCGGGGTCGAAAAAACTCTCGGAGTTTCTCATCGCGGCTAAGGTCAATCCGGTGGATCGAGAGCGGGTGGCTATTCTTTGCGATCACCTCGGTCCGATCTGGGTGATCGGGCATCGGATTGACGATCGGGTCAAACTGACCGCGCTGACTCGCCGCATACTTCACCTGCGGGCCAGGCCGCTGGATCCGTGATTTCATCCGGCACATCCGACGCGGCCGCCTTATCCAATGCCGGTGCGGTTCGATCTCATTCCCTTCGCGTTGTTTGGGTTGTGGTGTTCCTGGTCGCGCTGTTGATGCGCGCAGGTTGGGGAACCTATCGTCTCGCGCAGGCGGACGATCCCTCCGCGCTGGAGTTTCCCGACGAACAGCAGTACTGGGACATGGCTGCCTCTCTGTAGGCCGGAGAGGGCCTGAAGGACGAACTGGGCTTTCGGGCCACGCGCATGCCGTTGTTTCCGACCTTGCTGGCGCCGTTTGTTGCGATGCCTTATGGAGTCGTCCTTGCAAAGATTTTCCACTGGTTTCTGGGAGCCGGCGTGGCGGCGCTGGCAGCGTTACTGGCCACCGACCTGTTCGATCGCCGGGTCGGTTGGATCGCGGGTCTGCTGGTGGCGTTCGATCCGTTCCTGGTGTTCTTTTCTTCGCTGCTCTTGACGGAGACGCTTTTTACGGGGGTGCTGGTGGGGCTTTGGTGGATTGCTTGGCCGATCATGCGTCACGGGTCGAGCGGCGACGCGTCCAGCAGCCAAGAATCAAAGGCTGAGAGCCTATCCCGTAAACCTATGGGGCACCGGTTTTCAACCGGTGAAACACACGGGTTGCAAACCCGTGCCACACTTTTTGGAATAGGCTCTAATATGGCGATGCGCCCGTGGCAGTTCCTGGCCGTCGCGGGGGCATTGGCCATCTATGTGCGCGAGGCAGCCGCCGGCTTGGTCGTTGTGTTGCTCTGTCTGATTGTGGTGTGCAGGCGCTTTGACCGGCGGGTCGTCGGGGTTGCGCTCATAACCGGGGTGTTCGTTTACGGGGCGATCCTGCCGTGGTCGATTCGCAACGCGATGGTGACGGGCGAGATGTGCCGCCTGACGACCCGTGCGGGCATATCGCTGTATGACGGCGTCGGTCCGCAGGCGACGGGAGCGAGCAACCTGGGGCCGATCAAGCAAATGTCGGAGGTACGAGGCCTCAGTGAAACGGAATGGAACCGCTACTTTCTGCGCGAATCGTTCAAGGCTATAAAGGATGATCCGATGCGGATCGTCCGGCTGGCAGGGGTGAAGCTCCGGCGGATGTGGAATCCGTTTCCGAACGTCGAGTCCTACCAGTCGGGGGCGACGCGCCTGATTTCGGCGGCGTGGACCCTGCCGGTGTTTGCGTTGGCGGCCCTCGGCGCCGTTGCGCTGTTGGTGCGAAGACGCGAGAACGGCTGGACACTGGCGGCCTTGCTGCTCTTGCCGGCGTTATACCTCAGCGCCCTGCATTGCGTTTTCGTCGGCAGCGTCCGGTATCGTTTGGGGGCGATGCCCATGCTCGAGATCCTCGCCGCCTACACTCTGGTGGAGATCGTGTCCTGGGTGCGGCGAAGGAGACGGGACACGGAGACGGTCAATGCCCGTTAGAGACGAGCCCGATTCATCACGGCCCCAAGCGCGCAGGCGGGCACGTTATCTTGTCCTGCCGGCGATTGCCCTCGCACTTCTCACCTTCGCCGGTTTGATCTATCGGAATCTTACCGATGCGGAGCGCATCCGCGCGCTGGCTGAGTCCTACTTGGAGCAGTACGTCCACGGTCGGGTGAAGGTCGGATCGGCAAGCTTCTCGATCCTGGGGGGAATCCAACTGTCCGATGTGGTTGTGACCGGCGCTTCGCGCAGGCTAAAGCCTGCGGCTCGGGATGGGGAGTCCGGTTCGCAGGATGACTCCAGCGGCAAAGAGAACTCCGGCCTATCCGTCATTACCTGTCCACGGATTGAAATTGCGCACAACCCCTGGGCGGCGCTGCTGGGACGGCTGAGCATCGAGTCGCTTGTTGTATTTGAACCGACGCTCTCGATCGTTCATGGTTGCGAGACATCCTCACCCGGTCTCGCCGGTCTCTTCAGGCGCCCCGCTCCGCCGTCGGACTCGAAGAAGTCGATCCAGCCGTCGACTATTGAACTCCGCGATGCGCGGGTGCGCGTCCACGAGTGTGACGGCGGTACACGGCGGATGGTGGAGGATCTAACGATAACCGTGCGCGCGCGGCGGTCTGAGCACGACGCGCTTCTGTATGACGTGGTATGGCACAGCGCCGAGGCGCAGCCCGCCAGCGGTCATGCGCAGTTGGACTTGCGCAGCGGCTCGGTTCGCAACGTACGCGGAGGGACGCCGGCGATCGGCCTGGAAGCGTTCTTATTCCTGGCTGAAGGCGCCTACCCCGGCGCGCGGGAATGGGGTGAGTTGATGGGTCTGCAAGGCAGGGTGCGTGCCCGTGACTACGATCTGATCGGTCAATCCGACGGCGGCAGGGATCGATTCGCCGTCATCGAACTTTCGGACGCTTCGGTTTCGATCCCCATCGACCGGGAGGAGCGAAGCCTGGCGCCCCAAGAGCGAACCCTTCGCCTGGAGCAGGCCCACGGCACGATGGTCATCGATCGAGAAACGGTGACGGTATCGCTCGACGGCCTGTTTCACGGCAGCCCGTGTTCCGTGACGGCTACGTTGGGAGTCGGGTTCGAGCGCCTGTGCTCACCCGATGAGATCGACTTTGAGGTCACGATGTCCGTGCGCGGTTTTGAACTGCCCGGATACGACGACGATGCCCCCGGTGGAACCATTCGCTGGGTCAACCGCCGGCCCGAACTCGCAAGGTTTCTACGCGATTTTGATCCGAGAGGTCGCGTGGATGTTGAGCTCGAGGTGTCCAAACGCGCCGGAGCGCAAGAACCGATCGTGCTTCGCCGGGTGCGAGTGACGGCCAACGGTGCGGACGCATCCTGTCGATTTTTGCCCTATCGACTCTACGAACTGCGCGGAACGGTGGAGTACACGGCGCAGGGAGGCATTCAGGCCCAACTCCGTGGAGCGCGCGACGGCGGCCTCTATTCCATCGACGCCTGGCTGGAAGGCCTGGATCGTTGCTCAGCCGCGAATGTGTCCATTGTGGGAACGGGAATCCCCATCAATCGGGCCTTGGTTCAGGCGATGCCCGAGCGGTTCCGTGAAATCGTGGAGTCATTGCAACCGGCAGGGGTGGTCGATGTTGGTTTGTCGCTAACGCGACCGGCTTGCGGGCAAGGAGTCGCCTCCGACTGGCGATCCCATACCGTGGTTTCGTTCGACGATCTTTCGGCCTTGGGTACGGCGCTACCCAGTCCGCTTGAAGCGTTCAGCGGAAGCATCGTGTTCGACGGCGATCGAGTGGAGCTGCGCGACATCGCGGGCCCGATCGGTCAGGGGCGGGTTGAAGCCAACGGCGTGATCCATCTTGCAACCACCGGCGTTGCGGACGTGGACGTCACCATTCAAGGTTGGGACATCCCCATTGACGATTCGTTGCTGTCGGCGTTGCCGGCGCATTTGCAGGACTTTCTCGAATCGGCTGGTGTTTCTGGAACATTCGACCTGGAAACGCTCGTCGGTTTCGATCCTGCAAGCGCCCGGTTGACGCAGAGTTCCAGGATTCACCTGAAGGAGGTTTCTTTCCATCCAGAACATTGGCCGACGGGCGTCGAATCGGTGCAGGGCGTCGTGCGCATCTTGGACCAACAGGTGGTGTTGGAGGAACTTACGGGCCGGTTCCAAGAGGCGACCGTTAGCGCCGACGGAGTAATCTCCTGGAGCGGGGCCGAAAGGTCCACGAATCTGACGGTTCGGGCACGGGATCTTCGGCTCGATGAGCGCCTGGTGGAATCCCTTCCCCAGACGTGGCGTGCTGCGATCGGGGAATGGCGCATCGAAAGTCCGATCGAGGTGGAGCTTCAAGTGCGTGAGTCCACTACTTCGTTGGGCAAGACGGCATCGTTGGACGTTCAGGGGATCGTGCGACTTCATGATGCCGTAATTCGTCATCCCTCGTTTGCCCTTCCTCTGGAAGGTGTGCGGGGAGAGGTCGTATTTGACTCAGCCGGCTTGCGCGGGCCGAACCTCGTGGGGCGTTACGGATCGGCCTCGGTCCGCGCGGCGCTTGAAATCGAGCCGACCGTCGTCGGTCATCAAGGTGGACTCACGTTGACGGCAACCGGCCTATCGCCCGACGACATTCGCGGACTGTTGCCGGAGGGGCGAAGATCGACATGGGACCAACTCAGGCCCCTCGGCACGGTGGACGTGCACATCGAGCGATTGGAGTGTACAGCCGAACAAGGCGCAGCATCCCCATTATGTTCGATCGAAGGCTCGCTGTTTTTCCATGACGTGAGTCTGCCCGGCATCGCTTCCATGGAACACCTATCCGGTACGTTGACCGGCTCGGGCAGCTTGAAAGATTCTCGTGGAGGATCGGCGCTGAGTGGGAACCTGAGTTTTTCCTCCATGAGCATTCTCGGGCGCAAGTTGACACGGCTTGAAAGCGACTGGTCCTTTCTGTACACGGAATCCGGTCCGAGCCGTCTTGCGCTCGATCGAATCCAGGCGGAACTTTACAACGGCGCCCTGACGGGCCGGTTCGAAGCGATGTTTCTACAGGATCGGATCGCCTACAACCTGAGGACGACCGCGCAGGGAGTCGATCTCAAACCGTTCGTCCGAACGGACCGACGACTACGTCCCGTGAACGACTCTCCGGCGGAGTTGCAGGGAGTGGCTGACATCCACCTGTATGCATCCGGCATCCTGGGAGATCCGTCGGCGCGGCGCGGGGGCGGGCGATTCGTCATCCGCGAAGGGCGTCTTTTCCGTCTGCCGATCATGCTGGCCATCCTGAACGTGCTGAACCTGTCGATTCCAGAACAGGGCGTGTTTCAAGATGCTCAGAGTTCGTTCTTCATCGTCGGCAACGACATCCAGCTCCAAGACCTCCTTCTGCAAAGCGATGTTCTCTCCCTGGCGGGTTCCGGAACCCTGTCCTTGCCGGATGGCGGCGTCGACCTGACTCTTGTCCATGTCTCCGGCAGGCGCGGCGCCCGCGTGCCGCTACTGACCGACTTGCTGGAGCAGGCGTCGCGCGAGTTGATCGAGTTGCACGTCACCGGCCCGCTGTATCAGCCCACCGTGCGGGCCAGGCCGCTACGCACCCTCAGCGACGAGTTGAAACGGCTGTTTCAGAAAAAAAAGTCGAACCGCGCCGGGTCGGGAGGATTCTAGCACGACAACGCGGGTTAGGCTCAAGAATTTGATGTCGTTTGTTCGATATTTCCTCCAGTGACAACAGGCTGGAGGACTGGAACATGGATGTTCGGCAAATAAGTCGATTGGCGGGTGATCTGGATCGTTTCTTGTGTTTGTTCGATGATTGCTTTGCTCGAAGCGAAGGACGCGAGCATCTGCGTCGATATGTGCGTGGCCAACTCTCAAACGTTCGCCGCAAATGCGTCGAGCCGATGGCTGACGATTTGGGCATGCCGCCGAGAACGTTGCAGGATTTTCTGACGACGCACACATGGGATTGGCAACGTGCGTTGGATCGCTTGCAGGAGTTGGTTGCCCAATCTCACCTGTGCGAAGAGTCGATCGGCCTGATCGATGAGACCAGCTTTCCCAAGCGGGGCGACAAGACCGCCGGGGTCCAACGTCAATACTGCGGCGCCACCGGCAAGATCGACAACTGTGTAGTCACTGTGGGATTGGGCTATGCGGATTTACGCGGTCGATTTCGCTGCACGTTGGATCATCGCCTGTTCCTGCCCGAATCTTGGGCCGGCGATCGAAGTCGTTGCCGTGAGGCGAGCATTCCCGACGAACTGACCCATCGGCCCAAGTGGCAAATCGCCTTGGAGTTGCTCGAACGCGCCAGGGGCAATGGGATTCGGTTTTCTTGGCTGACGTTCGATGAGGGTTATGGCTGCAACGCCCAGTTCCTCGAAACGCTTCATCGCCAGGGTCAAACCTTTGTCGCCGAAGTGCCGAAGAGTTTTTTCGGCTGGCTGGTTGAGCCCAAGGTGTTGCAAAAACTTCATCATTCACACAAGGGACGCCCAATGCGTTATCCGCGCCTTGCGGCACAGTCGGCCAAGTCCAAACGTGTGGATCGACTGTGTACTTATTCCCATTTCATGCGCGATCAGCCCTGGCAGGACTTCCACATTAAAAACGGCCACAAGGGTCCGATCGTCTGGAAGGCCAAGGCGTCTCGGTTTCGCATCAATGTACGACCCGAAGATGCTGGCCGTAGTTTCACCTTGCCATCGGCGCCGATGTGGTTGATCGTCGCGCAACATCCATCGACCGGCGAGATCAAATACTTCGTCTCCAACGCCTCAGCCACCACGTCGATCGAACGCATGTTGCACGTGGCTTTCTCTCGCTGGCACATCGAGCGATGCTTTCAAGATGAAAAGGGGCTGTTGGGACTCGACCACTTTGAGTGCCGGCGTTATCGCGCCATCCAACGACACTTGATCGTGACGGTGATCAGCCATCTATTCCTCGCACGCATCCGACTGAAACAGATCGACATGGCGGGGGGAAAAAAGTTCGACCCTCCAGCAGCTGCGCCGAGCGACGCATGCCTCCATTCAAGCGAGAAGCCTCACGCGCTCTGCACGGAGCGAAATGTTGAAGCATGTTGTTGAGAGAATCCGCATCACACAACGCCGCAACGCCAAAGCACGCCGATCACATCGTAAAAAACGCATCCGCCAACTCCACGCACTCGGAATCACCCTCAAAAAATGCCGCCGATGCATCCCACCAAATCCGTAACCCGCGTTGTCGTGCTAG
>JADFMZ010000213.1 GCA_022563615.1 Planctomycetota bacterium | reverse complement strand
CTTGCCGAAGGGGCCGAGGGGGGCCTTGCCGTTCGATCGAAACTCTGACATATCATCCCGCCGAGGATCGGTTGAACCCGCCTCGGAAGAGGCAAGCCACTTGGAGCCTATCCCATGGACCCTTGTGGCGCCGGCATTCAACCGGCAGTGCCGGTATTCAACCGGCGGCGCCGGTTTTCAATCGGGGACAACCAGCGACAACCGGTGAAACGCTAGGGTTACAAACCCGGGGCCGTGACCGTTTCGGCGGGGACGATGCGCGAAACAAAGCGTGCCGAAAGGCACAGCCCGACCATAGCCCGGCGATTCATCGCCGGGACCCGATGCCTCCTGTCACGCCAAGTCCCGTAGGGACGGCTGATGACCGTGGTTCGGTTCAGTCGTCCCTACGGGACTCGCGATATTGGCTCTCACTTTGAATCCCAGGACCATGTCCTGGGCTATGTTCAACTCGTGCCTACGGCACGACGAAAGGCCGCCGATATGGTGACATACCCAACCGCAATTGCCGTCCGCCGGTGCGGACTTGCTCGCGTTGACGGAAGACACGTATCATGCCCCCGGCATGTGGTTGGAGAGTTCCCCATGAGACGGGTAAGGGTATGAAACGGGTAAAGACGGGAGGCGGCTGGCCCGCCATTGCGTATGCGTTTCGGGCCGCTCGAAAGTCCGGCGGAATCATTCGATTCATCCGGGCCATGAGCCGACGCAACACCTGCAAGACCTGCGCCTTGGGGATGGGCGGCCAGAAAGGCGGCATGGTGGACGAATCGGGCCGCTTTCCCGAAGTGTGCAAGAAGTCCATGCAGGCGATGGCCGCCGACATGCAGGCGGCGATTCCCGACGGGTTCTTCGCCACCTGCGATTTTGAGGCGCTGCGCCGATGCACGCCGCGTAAGCTCGAACATCTGGGTCGGCTGGTTACGCCGCTGTATGCCGGTCCGGGCGACGATCACTACCGACCGATCACCTGGGACGACGCGATCGCGCGCTGTGTGGATCGACTCAAGCAAACTTCTCCGGACGAGAACTTTTTCTACATGAGCGGGCGGTCCTCGAACGAGGCGGGCTTTCTGCTTCAACTGTTCGCCCGCCTGTACGGCACCAACAACGTCAACAATTGCAGCTATTACTGCCATCAGGCCAGCGGCGTCGGACTCACCAGCGCCCTGGGAAGCGGGACTGCCACGGTCGAGTTGGAGGACGTCGGGCGGTGCGATCTGGTTTTCCTGATTGGAGGCAACCCGGCTTCGAACCATCCACGCCTGATGCGTTTGTTGATGAACGTGCGACGACGAGGCGGGGAAGTGATCGTCATCAACCCGATTCGTGAAACCGGCCTGGTCAACTTTTCGGTGCCGTCGGACGTTCGGAGCCTGCTGTCGGGTTCTTCTATCGCTAGCTTGTATGTGCAGCCGCACATCGGCGGCGATCTTGCTTTGCTCAGTGGTCTAGCCAAATGTCTGGACGAATCGGGTGCGGTGGACCAAGCTTTCATCACGAATTGTACGGAGGGATGGGAGGCCTATCGAGATCACCTTCGCTCACTTTCCTGGGACGAAATCGTCGCCCAATCGGGAGTGGATCGCGCCCTCATCGACAAGGCAGCCAGGGTTTACGCCGGTTCGGACCGCGCCATTTTCGCCTGGACGATGGGCATCACGCATCACGTTCATGGCGTGGACAACGTGCGAGCGATCGTGAACCTGGCGTTGATGCGGGCCATGGTGGGCAAGCGCGGCGCCGGCCTGCTTCCCATTCGAGGGCACAGCAACGTTCAGGGCATAGGCTCGGTCGGTGTCACGCCGGCGCTCAAACAGGCTGTCTTCGATCGCCTGGAAAAGCACTTCGACGTTCGGCTGCCGACATCCAAAGGCCTGGATACGTTGGGCTGCGTAAGCGCAATGCTCGAGGGGCGATTGCGCGGCGGCTGGTGTCTGGGTGGGAATCTGTACGGCGCTAGTCCGGACGCCCGACGGACGGGCGACGCATTCGGCAAGCTCGACTGGGTCTGCTATTTCAGTACAACGCTCAATACAGGTCACGCATTGGGACGAGCGAAGGAGACGCTGATTCTACCGATGTTGGCCCGCGATGAAGAGGCTCAAGCCACGACGCAGGAATCCATGTTCAGCTTTGTGCGTCTTAGCGAGGGGGGGCCTCAACGCCACGAAGGGCCTCGCAGCGAGGTCGAAACGATCGCGCGCATTGCGCGCGGCGTGCTTGGCGACGACGGGCCGATCGATTGGGAATCCATGGAGGAGCATCGCAGCATTCGTCAGGCCATCGGCGCCGTCGTACCGGGGTACGAACAGATTCTCAAGATCGACCAGACCCAACAGGAGTTTCAGATCGCCGGGCGCACGTTCCATGAGCCTGTTTTTCCCACGCCGTCGGGTCGGGCCAAGTTTCAAGTAACTCCTCTACCTTCGAACAGCACACCGACGTGCATAGCCGGCGAACACAAAGACTGCACCTTGCGCCTGATGACCATCCGAAGCGAGGGCCAGTTCAACACGGTCGTGTACGAGGAGGAGGACCTCTATCGGCATCAGGAGCGACGCGACGTAATTCTGATGACTTCCGCTGACATCGCGCGGCTTGGACTGGTCGTGGATCAACGGGTAATCGTACGAAGTGAAGTCGGCGTCATGACCGGCATCCTTGTGCGCGATCTGGACATTCGCGCCGGAAACGCGGCCATGTACTTCCCCGAAGCCAACATCCTGGTTCCCAGCCGGGCTGACCCCGAATCGCATACACCGGCCTTCAAGAACGTGGTCGTTTCAGTGACTGCGGAAACGCGTTCCACAAACCACGCGGGCACCTCGAACAAGACCGTGGACACAGCATGAGTCGATAGTGATTGGATCACCTCAATCCATCGAGGCTGTAGAACGTCTCGCAAAGGCCGCAGCGTGCGATGTTTCTTGATGGCGGCAGTTGTTGCCTGCGCGGTCTCGGCGGCGACCCCCTTTTCTCGAAAAGAACTTGTGTTTGGGAATTAGAGTCCTATATACTGTAACGGACTATATGCACGGGTCTAAAGAGTGCTGACCACCTGGCCTATGATTGGGGCGGGTCTGACCCGGAACGCAAACAGGAGAATATCTATGACGAAGGGGCGCATGTTTGTCTTGGTGGCGTCATTGGTTTGGGGGTGGGTTTCTTCGGCTGATGCGGTTGACCCGTCGAATGTGAAAAACGCGCGTGCGCTGCGGGTGACGGCAGCGGACGTTTTCCCCGTGGATGCGACCCGCCTGGATACCGCGATCGGCGAGGACGGCGATCACGAATGCGAAGAACGCTGTCGGCACGAGGCCGAAGCGATGTTCCACGATTGCGTCGAAGCGGGCCGCGACCGGGAGCAGTGCGGCGCGGAGGCTCGGGCGTTTTTTGAGGAATGTGTTGCCGATTTCTGCGTTGATGTGCCCGATTGCGCCGAAGGCTGTCGGACCGATGCGAGAACCTTGTTCCACGAATGCGTCGACAGCGGAGAGGGCGAGGAGGAGTGTGAGCGCCGCGCCCACGCATTCCTCGAGGACTGTATCGAGAATCGGTGCGGCCTGCCGACGAGCTGCGAGGATCGCTGCAAGCTTCATGCGAAGCATTTCTACGAGGAGTGTATCGCCAACACCGACAACAGCGAAGAGCACTGCGCCACCGGAGCGCGGGCGTTGTTGGCCCGTTGCATCGAGGAAAACTGTGTTGAGCCGCCGGACTGTGTCGAGGGATGCAAGAAAGAGGCTGAGGCGCGGTTCCACGAATGCGTGGAAAACGGAGGGTCGCGCGAAGATTGCGGGCTACGTGCTCGATCTTTCCTCGAAGAATGTATCGCCAATCGCTGTGACCTGCCGCCGAGTTGCCACGAGCAATGCAGGATCGAGGCTGAACGGGTGTACCGTAGATGCCGCGAGAACGGTGGCACGGAAGAACAATGCGCCAACGCCGCGCGAGATTTCGCGGCCAACTGCATCGAGCGCGACTGTGGTGAACCGCCGGATTGTGAAGAGCAATGCCATCATTTGGCCAAGCGGGCCTATGGCGAGTGCATCGAGCGGGGCGGCGGAGAAGATCATTGTGCGTTGCTGGCCAGGGAAGTCCTGGGTAACTGCCTCCACGAGCACTGCGGAGACCCAGCGGACTGCGGCCTGGAGTGTGCCATCAAGGCGGCGCGCGTCTACCACGAATGCGTCGGAGACGGCGGCAACTCGGTCGAATGCGCCATCGAAGCCGGCGAGTTCCTGACGGATTGCCTGCTGGGCTGCTGCCTGACCGATGACGAGTGCGTCGATGACGATCCCTGTACGCGAGATGCGTGCATCGGCGGCCGGTGCGTATCGAGACCCCTTGACTGCTCGGATGATGACCACTGCACGATCGATGAATGCGTGGAAGGCGAATGCATATCCACGCCGGTTCCCTGCAGGGCTGAGCCGGATCGATGCTGCGGCATCGACTGCACAGCGGACACGGATCCGGACTGCGAATGATTGATTGAACCGTTCCAAGTGTCCCAACGCGATGTCGGGTCGCTTTGAAAGCAGGATCAACACAAGACGCGGGCAGGCACCGAGCCTGCCCGTGTTCATGCAGGGCTTGTCGTGGAAGGGTGCGATGAGAAGCCGTTATCGATAAAGCCTCGGCGCAGCGTCTCCTATTCTGCGTCCGGGCACGGGGGAAATCAGCATGGGCAACCGTGGGACGATTCGCAGGCTTGCCGTAGCCTTCACGCTGGCCTTTTGTGCCCACCTTGAGACGGTTGGCGCCGAAAGAATCTATTGGGCCCAGAGCGTTGACGATCAGATTCTTCGCGCGGACGCGGATGGCAAGAACGCCGAAGTCCTGCTGGAATGGCCGGCGACGGATGATGTGGTTGGCATTGCGATCGACCCGGTCGGCCTCAAGATCTATTGGGTGGAAAGGCCTTCTCTTCCAGCCGATCTGGTGCAGACCAGGATCCGGAACGCGGATCTGAACGGGGCCAACGCGCAAACGCTTGTGCAATGGCCACTGGTAATTGATCCCACTGCGATCGCCGTGGATCCCGTCGGCGGTGGGCTCTACTGGGCGCAGGGCGACGGCGATCAAAGCGAAATTGTTCGGGCTGATTTGAATGGCGACAATCCAGCGGCAATATTGGTCTGGCCTGAGTTGACCGATCCGAAAGCGATCGTCGTGGATTCCGCCGCCGGCAAGATCTATTGGGCCCAGGGCTCGGGAGAGAGCAGCAGCCTGCGGTGTGCAAATCTGGACGGCCTGAGCGTTTGCCAGGCGCCGCTTCTGGAGTACCCGCTCGTGATCGATCCAGTGGGGATCGACCTGGACACCGCCGCTGGCAAGATCTACTGGGCGCAGACGTTCGATGCCCTCATCGCGCGCGTCGATCTCGACGGAAGCAACGACGAGCGGCTTGTTGAATTTCCGGAGTCGTACAACCCCGTGGGCATTGCGATCGATGACGTCTCCGGCAGATTCTATTGGGCGCAGACGGACCCCGACCCGATCGGCACGCTGGGCCACAAAATCCTGCGGGCCGACCTGAACGGGAAAAACGTCGAGGCTGTTCTTGCATGGCCCGAGGTCGAGGGTGCGGTGGATCTTGTACTCCACCTGGTCGCGCCGGGGTTCTGTGTGACGAACGGCGACTGCGACGACGGCCAGTTCTGCACGGGGATGGAAACGTGCGTGAACGAAGCTTGCCAGGAGGGTTCGTCACCCTGCACCGCCGGGGAAACCTGCGATGAGATCAATGATGTTTGCGATGCCATCCCATGTTCTGCACCCGTGGTTTCGGCCTCCGGACCCCGTTATCTCTCGCTCACGCCGGCGCCGGGCAACGACGCCGTAGCGATGCTGGTGACCGGCGACCCGGTTGACTCGACCGTGTCGTGCGTTTCGCTCTATGTGCAGCAGCCGGAGTCGGCGTGCGTTGGCGGTGGAACCTTCCATGGATTGACCTGTGCAACCGACG
>JADFMZ010000006.1 GCA_022563615.1 Planctomycetota bacterium | reverse complement strand
CCCAGTCCGCGGGGGTCGGAATCGGGCCTGGGTAACGGTTCCGGCTGCGGCTCCAGCTTCGGGTGCGGGAGCGTCGGGTGTTACGGACCCGGGGCGCGGCGGCCTCCTGTGCGTGCACCTGGACCTGCGTCGCTGTGGACGCGTTCCGGCCAGGACGTGCTGCCTGCTCCCCCCGCGGCTCGGTCGCGAGCTGGGACACCGGCTCCGTGACGAACCCCAGAGCGGTAGCGCCGGGTTCGGCGACATCGAGAAGCTCTCGGCGCGCGGACTCAAGACCGAATACCACGAGTCCGACGCTCAGCACGCTCGCGAAAGCAAACACCACCGACTTCACATACTCCTCCCCTCGCTCCCCGACTTCGTTCCTAGAACATTCTCGTCGCTTTGGCGAGAACTTCATGAATCTTCTCGAACTCCTGGTATTTGTAAACCAGATAGGCCTTTAGGAGTTTCTCAACGGCTTGCTGCGCGTGGAAAGCGGCGACATCCGTAATCGGCGGGGTTTGCTCGATCGCCAACGCTGCGATGCGCCGATCGTGGTCGGCCTTTTCGAGCCAGCGCCTGACCTCACTCGCCTCAGGCGACATGGAGTAACCGCCCTTTGGTTTTGACGGTACGCTCAAACGAGACCGGCAACGCCGCACGCTGCTCGAATTCGGCTCGCGTGTACACCTGAACATCCTTGGGGATGCCAAGTCCGCTTAATGCGCGATACGCCGTCGCGTCGCGCGTGTACGGGTCCAACGGCGAATCCTCCACAACAACAAGGAGGTCGAGGTCGCTGCCGGATCCCGGCGTGCCATAGGCGTAAGAACCGTACAGGTAGATCGCCACCGGAGACAGCGCGTCCTTTAATCGTTCAACAACTTCGGCAAGCTTCTGATCGACTTCTCCGTCGGTTCGATTCGTCGTCCCACGATGGTCCATGACTGCTTCTTTTACCCGACGGCCACGGCGCTGACAAGCACCCCCGAGCCGACGAACAGGAGGTTCTTGATGTCAGTCAGGTAGGTCGGGCTCTGAGCGACGCCTGTCTGTTTCTTGTCGAACAGGCGTTGGCGCGAATCAAGACTCCGACCCGGGCCGCGTTGGCTCACGCTACGGGGCCATTCGTCGTGGAACAAATCACAGCTCGACCGTCCGTAGTCCAATACTCTCGCTTACCACATCGTGTCGAGAGGATGGATGGAACCCAGCGTACCGACGGCGACGGGTGCCTGGATGGGGATGAGGTTACCCCAGGGACGGGCCCATGTGGCGCGGATGCCTCATACGCGTAGCCACGGCATGCGCAAGGCGGTCAATGGCGCCCTCGATGGGGTGTGGGGGTAGTGCGAATGAGGGCCGGCCTGCGCCGATCTTGCGTCTAACAAGCGCCGCGAAGGAAGGTGCCCACGGTGCGAAAGAGGATGATCATGTCCAACTCGAAAGACATGTGTTTGAGGTAGTACAGATCGAACTGGAGCTTGTGCTTGGCGTCCTCGATGGATGATCCATATCGGAAGCTGATCTGAGCCCATCCGGTGATTCCCGGCTTGACCAGGTGCCGTTCGGCGTAGAAGGGAAGCTTCTGACACAATTCCTCGACGATGTCCGGGCGCTCGGGACGCGGCCCGACGATCGACATCTGCCCGATCAGAACGTTATAGAGCTGTGGCAGTTCATCCAGTCGGGCCTGCCGCAGGAATCGTCCGACCCGTGTGATCCTCGGATCATGGGGTGAACTCCAGATGCTCTTTCCATGCTCCGCGTCCGGGCACATCGTGCGGAACTTATAGAGCCTGAAAGCGGCTCCGTTTAGGCCGACCCGGTCCTGCGAGTAAAAGACCGGTCCACCGTCGCACAACTTGATGGCCAGGGCAATCAGCGGCCAGAGCAGAACCGCTATGCAAAGCCCGACCCCCGCAATGATCAGGTCCATCAATCGCTTAAGGGTTGCATGTTCGTCGCAATAGACCTTCAGGTCGGCGAACAGGAACCAGTAGGGCGTGATCTCGTCGACGAGAATCTGCCCGGTGGCCTTTTCATAGAAGATGGCCTCATTGGTCACGCGGCAACCGTTCTGCAAACAGGGCACCATCCAATCCATGACGCGCGGATCCCGAGCGGCTGAAGCGCCGACGACGACATCCGTGATGCGATGGCGCGCCAAATGATGAATCCGGTCCAGGATGCGTCCGCAAAAGGCGGCCTCATGGATATCGCTTGGGGTGGGGGCCTCGGTCGTGGCATACCCGACGAGACGATATTCATGGAGAAACCCGTTGGCCTGGGCGCGCTGGAAGGACTCGAACAGAGCTTTGGATCCGACCACGAGCAGGCCTCGATGGACCTTGTGGATGGCCCAAATCGCCGCCAGGCGGATGCCCGTTCCGCTGATCAGGAACCCCGACATCGCCAGGGCGCAGGCGCGCCGGCTAACGGTCGCGTACATGATGACGTAGATGATGGCATAGGCGATGATGGTGGCCGCCGTCGTGGTCAGCAACATGCGCGTAGCCAGGCGGGACCGGCTCATCAGCGTCTCTCGTTCATACAGTCCGAAAACCAAGCTGGAGATGATGACCGCAAAGGCAAAAATCGCCGACGCCTGCCAGAAGGCAATATGCGGTGTGTCGAGCGGAGCGTAGGGCGGAAAAACGGCATAGGCCGCGTAGACGCAACCCGCCATCAGCGAGATGTCCACGAGAAGCCAGGTCGAGGGCGGCAGGCCGATAAACGTACGCCCGGCTAAGTGAACGAGCCGCTCCCATAGCGAGCTCGACCCGACCCGAGTTCCCGCCGACCGCTCCTGACCGAATCCGACGAGCCGGGAGGCCGCGTCGGGCGCAGTGAGACCACCAGCCAATTGACCGCTCATAAAGGTTCTCTCTACGATTCCAAATGTTGCATCGGACGTCGGCCGGGGCAAGGTTAGTTATCGGCACGACTGCGTTTCATTTCAGCGGCACGGCGTGGCGGCCGATAACCCGTTCCCAGTACGCCATCCCTGCATGACAACCCCGTTTTTGAACGAGTGACCGGAATGTCTACCCGATAGTCACAGCAACCGCAGCGACGGAACGGGTCCGCGCCGATGCGGATCTATTGGAATGTTCAGGGGAAGTGCGCCAACGCTATGCTTGAGGGCTCGGCGACAGATCGTGCAATGTGCGCGGTGGCAGTCTTGGTGGCTGCCGCTGGTTTAGCACCGGGCTGCGCGGAAAAGCACGTCCAGGTCGTGAACCATCAAACCAACTGGGGAATGGTTTTCTCCCATCATATCTCGACCCATTCCTTCGAGCCGATTCAAAACCGATATCGGATCGTAGTTCCCCAGCCGACGAAAGGACTGTTCCCGACCAATCTGGGCGTGACGCGTGTTGCCGTGGAGATCTTGGACGAGATCATCGGCCTGGAAAGACCTGTGCTGCTCACCGATCCTCGTAATGAGTTCCTGCAATGGAACTCGGCGCTCGACAACCTGTTTGCAATCAGCGAAGTGTTCCCGATCAGTCAGTTCGACCTGGGCGGCGAGCGGGCTGAGCCGGAACAGATTCTGGCCGCGTTCCGCGCCCTGCATGCCCGCCTGTGTTTGATCTACGCGATGAATGAGCTGAGCGAAGTTGAGTCGGAGATCATCGCCACGCTCTACAACACAACGACGGGCAAGCCGATTGCCTATTTCCATGCCCGCGCCGTTTCCGTAGATCCGCCGGCTGGTCGAAAGGACGAAACCTCCAAGAATCTTTGGAAAACCGACTCCAAAGCACTGGTGCGTGCCAAGTTTGAATCCTACGTCCACGCCTGCATTCAGGAGTTGATCCTGCAGGATCTGCCGGCCGAAGTGGAATCGCCCGATGGATGGAAGCCTGTGGAACCGGTTCATCCGGCGGCGTGGCCCCCTCGGAACCGCCGCTCCCGGTGGTAGCTCCACGATTCAGGATAGGGGCGATGATGATTTCAATCCGAGCCACGGGCTCGGCCGGGCTTGAAACCCGCGACTCAACAGTGAAACGAACTTACGCACAGTAATTCCTTGATGAATCAGGTCGATGGATTCCCATTCATCCAACCAACCGATCTCTCAGTTTCTTGTCCGACATCATGCTCAAGTGCTTGCGGCGTTGGCCTGCCTTTTCGTCTTACAGGCTGGTCTGATTCCCTTTGATTTTGCTCCCCGGCAAGGCGATCCCGGTTCCCGTGCTTTCTACGACACTTCGGTGCACGATCTGATCCTCCCGGATATCGTTAGCAATATCTTTCTCTATGTTCCTCTCGGCGGATTGCTGTTTTGGGCCTTCCATCGCAGGATTCGCTACGCCGTGGCGGTGGGATTGTGCGCGATCGGCACGGCTGGCCTGCTCAGCGCAGGCATCGAATATGCGCAAGCGTACACCGTAATGAGAGTCTCCTCGTTGATCGATCTGATCAGCAACGTTATCGGGGCTACTCTCGGCGCGCTGATCGCGTGGGTGTGTCGCTTGTTGATTCCGAGGATAACCGCCGCCGCGGGACGTGAGTTCCGGCAGCGGCCCTACGCGGCCGTACTCAAGGCCTATGGGGCGATCTTGATCCTGTTCGCTGCGGCCCCCTTTACGTTCTCGTTCGACGTGGCCAGGCTCAAGAAATCGGTTCGTTCCGTCAACCTGGTTCCGTTTGCCGCCCAGGAAACTAACCTGGGGAACTGGTTTGCAGCGCCAGCGGCGCAAGCGAAGCCCGATCAACGCCAGGCCGGCGCCGACGATTCGCTTCGATACCAGTCCGGCGCCTATCGGAAGTGGCATCGAGCAAAACGCTGGTCTCGGTGGGGCGCCGAATGCGTCTCCTTCTTGGTTCTGGCTGTCCTGCTGGCACGCGTATTGCGCGACGACTACGGCTTCTCACGACGTGCCACGACTGCACTGGTGTGGTGGATGTGCGGGCTGTTCGCCTTCGGTCTTGGCTTGATGCAACTGCCGATTCTTACTCGGGCCTGCGACATTACCGATGTGTTGTTTCGTCTGTCGGGAGTCGGATTATCGATGTTGATCTGGCGCCGGCCTGGGCCGTGGACACGCCCCGCACGATCGGCGCAGTCACAGTCGACTGCGCTTCCATTCCAATTTTCGCGGCGAACATTGCGTTGGGGGTGTATGGCTGCTGTGGCCTACATCGTCTACACCGGCGTGATTCCTTGTTTGTTTCAATGGGACATTAAGACGGGCGCGGCTTCGCTGGTTTCGCCGGCGTTCTTCCCGTTTTACGGTTATTTCATCGGTCGATTCGATCTGATGATGGGCGACGCCATGGAGAAGTTCGCATCCTACGCGGTGCTGGCGGTGTTGCTGGCCGGCGGCTGGACCCGCGCGGCGAGTCTACCCCTCAAACGTCGGATCGCATCCGTGGCGATGGTTTGCGTGCCGCTTTCGTTAGCGATCGAATTCGTGCAGTTGTTTATCCCCATTCGCGTAGCCGGTTTGACGGAGCCGATCCTCGCTTCCTGCGCGTGTGTGTTCGGTGTCGTCTTGCAGGAACAGGTTACTCTCTTTTGCCATTACGCCGGCTCGCATACGCCGGCTGAACGAATGCGATCGGTAGTGCCGGCAAGAACTCCGACACTCACCGCGCCGCCTTTACTTAGCCCCACCGACCAATTGATCGCCACGCTGACTGAACCCCATGCCGACGCGCCGACCGAATTGCCGCTGACACCCAATCCGACACCGGAACGAGACCCACGATAGGGTGTGCGCCATACCGGCGGTCCTCGAAGGCCGGCTTCCTGGATGTGCACAAGAAGGGTTATTATGAACTAGGCTGCGCTCGACGACTGTAGAAGCAGGCCCATCACACGATTCCTGCATATTGATCCAGCGCGTCGGGGTTCGACAGGGCGTCGCGGTTGGGGACCGTCTCGCCGTGGATCATCTGCTGGACCGCAAGCTCGACTTTCTTGCCGCTGATCGTATACGGAACCGCCGTCACTTGTTTGACGTGCCTGGGGACGTGGCGTCGGGTGGTTCCTTCGACGATGCGTTTCTTGATCTTGTCGATCAATGCATCGTCGAGCGATCGGCCCTCGCGCAGGACGACGAACAAACAGACTTCGACGTCGGCATCGGAGGTGCGCTTGCCGACCACGACGCTGTCGACCACCTCTTCGAGCAATTCGATCTGCCGATAGATCTCGGCTGTGCCGATGCGCACGCCTCCGGGGTTCAGCGTGGCATCCGATCGGCCATGAACGATGACTCCGCCGCGTTCGGTAATCTCGACGAAATCGCCGTGCCGCCATACGCCAGGATAGTCATCGAAATAGGCCTTGCGATATTTCTCGCCATCTTTGTCGTTCCAGAAGCCGGTCGGCTGAGAGGGAAACGGCGAGCAACACACGAGCTCACCTTTTTGACCCACGACGGCCCGGCCGTCGGCGTCGAACGCCCGCACGTCCATGCCCAGGCCGATGCACTGAATCTCGCCCGCGTGAACGGGCAGGATCGGATTGCCCAGCATGAAGCAACTGATGATGTCGGTCCCGCCGCAAATGCTCGCGAGCTGAAGATCGCTCTTGACGTTCTGATACACCCAGCGGAAGTTCTCGACGGTCAGGGGCGAACCCGTGGAAAGCACGGCCCGCAACTTCGACAGATTGTGCCGATCTCCTGGCTTAAGACCAGCGTTTTCGCAGGCGGCCAGATATTTCGGACTCGTGCCGAACACGGTGACACCCAGACGTTTGGCCATCCGCCACAGATGGTCGGGGTCGGGATG
Organism: Planctomycetota bacterium; assembly: GCA_022563615.1. GTDB lineage: Bacteria > Planctomycetota > Phycisphaerae > UBA1845 > UBA1845 > JADFMZ01. Next base: position 15,423 of record JADFMZ010000006.1, on the reverse strand, counting down.
AAAAGGCGCGCCCTCGTAAAGCACGACGGTCGCGCCAACACCAAGAGCGCTAACCAGCCAGTTCCACATCATCCACCCGCAGGTGGTGAAATAGAAGATACAGTCCTCGCGCCGCAGGTCGCAGTGCAGCATCAGCTCCTTCATGTGCTGGAGCACCGTGCCGCCGGCGCCGTGGACGATGCACTTGGGCACGCCCGTCGTGCCCGACGAGTACATGATGTACAGCGGATGATCGAACGGAACCGACTCGAACGCCATCACGCCCGAGCCGCGGGCTTCAGCCCGCGCGATGCTTCTACTCCCGTCGAGAAAATCATGCCAACCGGTTGCGATAGGAATGGCCGAGATATCCGGCGACTCGTCCATGAACGGTACGATCACAACGCGCTGGATACTCGGAATACGGGCCGCTACGCCGCGCACGCGCTCGAGCGAATCAATCTTTTTCCCGTTGTAGGAATAGCCGTCCGCCGCGATGAGCAGTTTCGGTTCGATCTGGCCGAAGCGGTCGAACACGCCGCCGATCCCGAAATCGGGCGAACAGGACGACCAGATGGCCCCCAGGCTTGCCGTCGCCAGCATGGCGACCACGGCCTCTGGAATATTGGGTATGAAGGCGCCGACGCGGTCGCCCTTACCCACGCCTGCAGCCTGCATCGCTGATGCGCAACTGGCAACCTGCTCGCCCAATTGACGATAGGTCAGCCGCCGCGTTCGCCCGAGTTCATCTTCAGCCTCAATGGCTACCCGGTCGTCGCGAAAGCGCAGCAGGTGCGCGGCGAAGTTGAACTCCAAACCGGGAAACCATTTCGTCTCCAGCATCCCTTCGCCGGCGTGGACGGCTGTCGCGGGCTTGGTCAGCTCAATCTGCGAAAATTCCAGCATCTGACGCCAGAACAAATCGCGATGCGTGACGGACCATCGGTGCAGCGAAGGCCAGTCAGCCTCAAAGCCGAACTTCTCAGCCGCACGCGCCATGAATGCAAACATCTGCGTGCGGCGGATTTGTTCCTGCGTGGGTTGCCAAAGAAGTTCCGGAGTCTTCATGGGGTCGTTGTTCTCATCGCGGCCCGGAGCGGCCGCTGGTTCTCTTCGTCCGGCAGACGAAGCGGTCGCCGGGCAGGCGTTGGATTAACCCTCGAAGCTGCAAGTTCGTCAACAAAGCCACCACGCGCCCCGGCTCAAGCTTCGTGGCTGCGCTGATCTGCTCGACCTCCTCCTCGCCGTTTCCGACCGCGTCCAGAACGGCCCGCTCTTGGACGTCGAGCTTGATCAGTTGCGATGCGTTTGGCGGCGACTCCGCGCGATCCGTGGCCGACGTTTCGGAGGGGGATGCTCCCATGATTCTGCCCACATCGGCCAGCTCATCCAGCAAGTCCTCCAGGTTGGTCACGAGCTTGCCCCGACCGTCCCGAATCAGGCTGTTGACGCCGGCGGTTTGTTCGGGTCGATCAATCCGGCCCGGTACCGCAAACACCTCCCGATTGTAATCCAGGGCAAGCCGGGCCGTAATCAGGGCGCCGCTGCGCCGACCCGCTTCAATAACCAGCACACCCAGGGCAAGACCCGCAATGATCCGGTTGCGCCGGGGGAAATTCGAGGCGTCAGGCGCCGTATCGACGGGCGCTTCTGTGACAACGGCGCCTGCAGAAGCGATCTCCGATGCCAGCGTTTCGTGTTCGGGCGGGTAGATCGATCCTAGCCCGTTGCCCAGAACGGCTAGGGTACGTCCACCGCCTTGCATCGCACCGCGATGAGCGTGGCTATCGATTCCACGCGCCAGACCCGATACCACGGTAAACCCGGCTGCACCGAGCATTTCGCCGAAGCGGATCGCCTGCTCCCGCCCGTAATGGGAGCAACGCCTCGTCCCCACGATGGCTATCGCTACGCTGTCCGCCGGCTCCAACGTACCTCGAACGTACAGGCAGATCGGCGGATCGGTGATGTTGAGCAGCGGTTTGGGATAATCATCGTCCTGAACACAAAGGATGCGCAGGCTGCAATCGGCCGCGCGGGCAATTTCAAGATCCACGGCGTCATCATTTCGTGACCGAAAGATCGCCTCAGCCGTCTTGCCCCCGACCCCATCCACCTGTTGCAATTCGCTCATCGACGCCGCCAGGACCGCTTCCGGCGATCCGAAATGGCGTACCAGGTTGCAGATGCGAATCGGCCCCGCGTCCGTCGCAAGGTGCAATCGCAGGTAGTGGCGGCCTACGTCAGAAATGACGGCGTCTATCGTGCGGGAGGTCATCGAAACCCGTTCCTGGTTGGGAGCCTGCGGTCAGTCTAGCTGGGGGAGCTTCCCGGCTCCAGTAGGCTCCGGGCCGTTGCCACATTTCCCCAAACGGTCGAATATTGTCTGGCGGTATGAGGAGGCCCGTTCAACCGATACAATGGTTGACTTGGCGGTTTGAGTCTACCACGAGCCGGTATCCCGGTATTGAGCCCAATGGATTGGGCCAGGCGACGTGATTCGACCGCTTACAGGAGAGTTGACATGACTTGGCAAACAATCGGCGTAGCCGTCATTGCGGCGGCTGCGATCTTTTTTGCGATCAAGCGAGGGGGGAGCTGAGGGCGGGGACAATGTAGCTAGGCGGTGCCTGGCTCCGGCTGCTCTAGCGCTCTCGAACGCGCTGATTCGCGTCTTTCGCATCAAAACCCGGCGGTAGCGGTCCGGGAGGATGCGATTCTTCAAGTATGCTCACTTCAATCCGGTCATAATGTGCCTCCACTCCGGCCCGCGCCGCGATCCGATCGTGCTCGCAGTCCATCCAGCGGTCGAGATCCTTTCGCGAGTGCCAGAAGAACATGAGATAAACGAGATTGGGATCCTCGGCACGGCGGCCACAAAAGTGCCCCCGATAGCCCGGCGCGTCGGGCGTTTCACGGTTGAAGACCTCTTGGGCCGTCAGGTAGGCGTCCATGTGCCCGGGCTTGACGTAGACTTTGATGAACTTGACGATCATCGACTCTCTCAGCAGCCCAAGGCTCTTATTTGCCACTCCCGTGGATTGTTATTTACACGGCAATCTGGGGTATTTTATGGTCAACAGCGACCTGAACCATAGGATTGAAGCCTGCCAGTCCCCCCGAATTTCCAAAAGGCCATCCCCAACAAGTGGTCAATCAAGGCTCTTTCCGTTCCCAAGCGCCCGTCAGGGCAGGTTTGGGACAGGCCCAAGAGGCGGGCCTCGGCCGGTTTGGCCCCGACACGCCCGTGCTGACCGATTCTCGCTACTACCATCCCAGTCGGGTTGACACCGGGCCGATCTCGCCGATACTGCTCTGATAAGCACACCGCGAGTGGGGCCGTGTTCCGACCGAAGCAACGTTTGTTTCAACTCGGTTCTGCCCGTTGTGCCAGTTTAGGATCGGATTCGGATTATGGAAGGTACAGTAAAGTGGTTCAACTCAACCAAGGGCTTCGGTTTCATCACTCCGTCGGACGGCGGCAAGGACGTGTTCGTCCACCAGAGCGAAACACCAGGGTCGCTGCAAGACGGCGATCGTGTTGAGTTTGAGGTTGCAGAGAGCGACAAGGGCCCCAAGGCTACGAACGTAAGGGTCATGGAATAGGTTGATGTCGGCGGAATAGGTCACGGCGACCAGGCCGGGCTTAAGGATTGTAACCGGCCTAGTCGCCGGCCTATCATGCGATACCGCGAAGATCGCTAGCCACTAAACAAGAGCTTGCGTTCGTCGTCGGATGAAGTTGAAAATCCTAATACTTGCATGCCGAAGCCGCGACTTGCCGAGTTTAACGGCGAGAGCGGCTTCGCTGTGCAGCAGGGTGTTCCTCCAGGTTGGTTGTACTGAGAATGCAGGGTTTGACTGGCCGCTGAATCGCTTGGGAACCTGTCACCATTCTACAGTACGCGAGCATTCCTAGGCCGAGGCGCGAGGTAGGATAAGTTCGCGCGTTCGCTTCGGTATTGTCTAGGTAAGTCGACCCAAGACCAGGGAGGGCGATGTAGAGTTGCGCCATGATCGACCTGGCACCATTCCTGCTTGCGTGGCTAATCATGTATTTCTGAGTGCATATCGGAGCCTGTTGGGACTCTACGACCTTGGCCGTCGCCAATCTTACCGGCTTGGTCCGCCGCGAGTGATGCGACCACGCCAGCATCCGCCCTTGCAACAAGACCGCGGGATCATTAGCGTGCCGGGTCAGCCCAAGTCCAAGAAACGCAAGACCCCAGGCAAGGGATTGACTGTGCCCACATCCATCCGCACCGAAACACCCACAGACGTCGACGCCATCACCTGCGTCCACGATCGCGCATTCGGTCAACCCAATGAAGGATGCCTCATCAAGGCCCTCCGGGAGCGCGACGATTTCGACCCGCGACTCTCGATCGTCGCCGAAGACAGTGGAGCCATCATAGGCCATATTCTCTTCACCCCCATCCAGATCGAAAGTGAGGACGAAAGCTACGACGCACTCGCCTTGGCGCCGATGGCCGTCATTCCAGAACGTCAAAGGCAGGGCATTGGCTCGCTCCTCATCACCCACGGCCTCGACACATGTCGCACGCTCGATCACTCCGCCGTCATAGTACTGGGCCACGAGGACTACTATCCCCGTTTCGGATTTCAGCGTGCCTCAAGATATGGAATTAAGCCACCCTTTGAGGTTCCCGACAAATCATTTATGGTGCTCCCCCTTACGCCAAACGCACTCGCTGGCGTTGGCGGTATCGTACGCTACCCGCCGCCCTTCAACGCCGTCTAGGCGCGAAATCACCCCGCTGATTCGTCAAGGAGCGTATTGCGTACATCTCTAGACGCACACTTCAGATGTTGGCTTGGGATTGGCGTGCCCCGGGCGCCCCTATCCTCCGTGGCCTCGCTCCTATAGCCGATGGCGGATCGCCCAAAGGTCGGGGAAGATTGCCTTGAACAGAGATTGCTTGAGGAAGGCGATGCCGGGGCTGCCGCCCGTACCGCGCTTGGCCCCGATGGTGCGCTCGACCACCTTGACATGCCGGTATCGCCACTCCTGGAGGCCCTCGTCGAAGTCGGTCATCAGTTCAAACAAGATCGCCAGGTTCGGCTCGCCCTGATACAGCTTGAGCAGCGCATCCTGGATAGGCTCGTTGGGTTCGGTCGGGGTGGTGACGTCCTTCTCGCGCAGCTCGCTGGGGATGTCGACGCCCCGGTGCTCAAGAAAATCGTAGAAGTGATCCACGAGGCTTCGTTCCCGCAGCCGTCGCGGCAGGCGATCATGGAATGGCGTGCTTTCCGTTTGATACTTGAGCACATCGGGCCTCTTGTAACCCAGCACGAATTCCAGCTCGCGGAACTGCACCGATTGAAACCCGGAGGCGGATTCCAGTCGATCGCGGAAACTGGTGAAAGACATCGGCGTCATCGTTTCCAGAATGTCGAGTTGCCCGACCAGTGTCTTCATCACCGTGCGCGCCCGCTTGAATGTATGGATTGCGCCGAACAGATCGTTGGCGGAGAAATCCCGTTTGAGTTTGTCCACCTCGTGAAGCAGCAGCTTGAACCACAGCTCGTACACCTGATGGATGACGATAAAGAGCATCTCGTCATGCTCGGGCGGCTCCGAACGAGCGCGCTGCAACGTCAGCAGCCGGTCGAGTTGAAGATAATCGGAATAGGTTAGTGCCATTACATCAAAGGCGCGGCGGTTCGCCAGCACCGAGCCGCACGTTAAACCAACAGGACCACAGCCAAGACGACCAACACCAGCAACACGACGCCCGCAAACAAGGCTCTTCGATTTTGCCTCTTCGCGCGCCGGACCGCCTCATCGTAAGGCATTCGCGTGAAGGTGGCCATCGTATAGAGCGGCACGTACGCTTTGGGAAACAGCAGGCTGAGCCATTTTTCAGTCTTCTTCTTCAGCAGAAACAGGCTTCGGCCGGTATGATCGCGCATTTCGACGAAGTTCGAGACCGCCAGATCCGCCAGCGTGTCCACGCTCTTTTTTCGAAGCGCGAAATATTCCTCGAACGCCAGGCGCCGCCTCGGGCGATGCCTGGCCAGGCACTCATTCAACACCAGCACATCCTCAAAGGCGGCGTTGGCGCCTTGACCGTAAAAGGGCACCACCGCATGACAGGCGTCGCCCAGAAGCACGATCCGATCGCGCCAGTACCAGGGGCTGCAACGTATCGTCACCAGCGAGCCGGTGGAATGGCCAAAGTATTCATCGGCCAGATCGGGCATCAGCCCCGCCGCATCGGGAAACTGTTGGTCGAAGAGCCTTAGGAGGTCATCCCGGGTTCGGATGGCGTCGAAGCTGTTGGGGCCCTCCAGCGGCCAGAAGAGCGTACACGTGTACGATCCATCATCATTCGGCAGCGCGATCATCATAAACGCCCGACGAGGCCAGATGTGCAGGGCGTTTTTTTCCAATTGAAAGGCTCCGTCCGGTCCGGCCGGAATCGTCAACTCCTTGTACCCGTGCCGGAGGTATTGTTGTGAGTAGTCAAACCGATCAAGCCGCTGCATCGCCCGACGCACTACCGAGAACGCCCCGTCCGCGCTGACCACGACCCCCTTGGATACGATCGTCTGCTCATTCGTCCTGGTGTGGACCAGATGCACTGCGGCTGTTTCGACGTCCACGTCCTGACATTTTTGGTTGAATGACAGCCGCACGTTTGGATAGCCGTCGGCTGCACGCAGGAGGAGTTCGTTCAAACCGTTACGCGAAACGGAATGGATTGCGTGATTCGGGTCTTTCCCGTAGGGCTGAAACGCGCATTGCCCGGCGGGGGAGTGAATCATGCGGCCTCGCATCGGTACAGCCGTGCGAAGCACTTCCTCGGCAAGCCCCACAGCCCGAAGCGCCTCGATGCCCCGATGCGAGAGGGCCAAGTTAATGGAGCGCCCTCGGGCCAGCCCCCGCTCGCGGGGGTCGTCGCGCATTTCGTAGACTTCGACGGGATACCCGGCCTGTCCCAGATGACAGGCCATCAGCGCCCCCCCCAAGCCGCCGCCGACTACTACAAACCTAGACTCGTCTTCAGCCTCCATGACTCAATTCCGTTTCCCGGATCCAGACACGCCCACGCCATGCAGCGGTACCATCTTAGCCACGCTCACCCGTGGAGTCTTCCTTACACTATACAGATCGCCTAACAAGATGCATTTCGAATCGTCCACGGGAGACCGGCGTTCGCGCAGGCTCAAAGCCTGCGGCTCAGGAGTGATATAGAACGACGTACCGTGGTTCCGGTCGCCGCGTTTGGGCTGTAAGGAGGCTTGGGGGTTTGGAGCGCGGTCAGCTGGCGGGTTTCGCCTCGAGAGAGTCGATATCGAGAGGCGCGCGGGCCTGACTGCACAGCTTCATGAGTAGTTGTACATCTTCGCGAACGGTGTCCAGGCGTGCATTGTCGATCAGACCGCGTTCGATCTTACTAGCCACTTCCGTAATGATGTCGAACCCATATCCCGCACCTTCGGCCTTGAACTTGCGAGTGAGCACTTCGAGGGTTGCGACATCTTGATCCACCATGGCCTGCTCGAGGGCGCGAAGACCGGCCGGGAGTTCCGCAACGAACTCATGAATAAGCGGCCTCATCGAAAGGTCGTCGTGAAAATTGCTGAACAGCGGCTCTGCCCGGATGGAGCCTAGCAGCGCTATGAAATCGCTCTCAGCCAATGGTTTTGCAAAATACAGGTCGCACCCCGCTTCCAGGCACTTTTCACGATCACCGGGCTTGGTCAAGCTGGTTACGGCTGCGATGATGCCTGAAAACCCCTTGCTGCGCAGTACGCGTACGACCTCAAACCCATCCATGACCGGCATGATCATATCCAGGAGAATCACATCGTAGGTATTGTTATTGACGAATTCGAGGGCGATCTTGCCGTTTTCGGCATGGTCCACTGCGGCGTTGAGTTTCTCAAGATAGAATCTCGCCAGACGGGCCATCAACGGGTCGTCCTCTACGACCAGGACGAGACTTTGGACTGCGTCGGGGCAATAGATGGCCGGGTCGACCTCCTGATCGAAGTGGATAACGATTTCGTGTACGTTGGCCTGGACGTATCGGCACCGACGCGTAACTGCATTCACGTTGTTCCACGTGCCGTATCGCGTGATGAGCTGGACCATGCACCGCGTACTCGGGTGTACGAATCCGCCGTGAAGAAACGACATTCCTTGTGCGCTCATGTCGCGCGTGGGAACCTGGTAGGATATCGGCGTGGCAAACCCGGGCTGTTGCATCTGGATAACCAGCCCTTTCACCCGGTAGCGGTAGCGCTGCGCCCGACGATCTTTATCATGGGCCTTCCCGGCGGCATCCAGCTCGTCCAGAATCTGCGTAACCAGCTCGTCGTCCAAACGGATCGTACGAACCAATCGCGTTCCTGACATCACTTCGCCCAAGACTCACCTCCGGCGCGACAGTGTTTCCACGCGCCATTTAGGGGTATTCACCTAGACGCGCCCACCGTCTCCTGTTGAGGGATTGGACGGTCGGCGCATCGCCTTGTGAAAGTTTAAGGATTTTTCCTTAGGTACTATCGACAGGCCCTGGCGGCAGGTTGGACCTTACGCCGGGTTTGACGCTGTGATCGAAAGTACTTGTTATGAGTCGCGCTTGACCCGGCCTCTGCCCGGTTGAAGGCTTGGGTCCGAAAACAGCGACACCGCCTTCTCGCAAGTCCGCGAGGCCTCGAACCGGTCCTCGGCTTGCCAAAGGGACGCGTCAGAGCCGTCGATAGGTCAACGTAGCCACCTGTTTGCGCTGCGAGGGATGACCTGCCCATGGCTCATCACTCAAAACCTATTCGAACTCTTGTGGTCGATGACTCCGTGTTCATGAGAACCATACTCAAGAGCGCCTTGACCCAGTCTGATAACATAGAGGTCGTCGGAACGGCGCAAAACGGCCAGGAAGCCCTGAAGAAAATCGCCCAGCTCAAGCCGGACGTCATCACCCTGGACATCGAAATGCCGGGCCTGGATGGCCTGGCGGTTTTGAAACGCATCATGGCCGACGACCCAAGGCCGGTGGTGATGGTATCCACCAAGACCCAGGAAGGGGCCCAACTGACGTTTGAAGCCCTGGAGCTTGGGGCGGTGGATTATGTCGCCAAGCCCCTGGCTGATCGCAAGGCTTCCCTGGAACGATTCCGAGAGAAGGTCGTCCATGCCGTCAGGGTGGCCTTTGAGTCGAACCGGTCACAACTAGGCCAAGTGCATAAAGGCCGCATCCTGCCGCCACGCAAGGCGGAGATTCTTACCAAGGATTTCGTGGTGGCCATCGGGATCAGCGCCGGCGGCCCCGCCACGCTGCACCAATTCATTCCACTGCTTCCCAAAGAATTCCCACCCATCGTATTGACCCAACACATGCCGGCTGAATTTACCGGACCCTTTGCCAAGCGTCTCGACGAAGCGTCCGATCTCAACGTCAAAGAAGCCCAAGACGGGGACGAGCTGATCAAGGGGCGAATTCTGCTGGCCCGGGGCGATCGGCATCTGCGCGTGGTTCGCCGCGGCGCGAGGCTTACCGTAGCTTTGGACGCCGGCCCCAAGGTCGCTGGGTTCAGGCCTTCGGTCGACGCCATGTTCGAGAGCGTGGCCAAGACGTTTGGCGCCAACGCCCTGGGCTTGGTGATGACGGGCATGGGTTGCGACGGAGCGGATGGGGTTCGAGCGATGAAGAAGGCTGGCGCTCGCGTACTCGCCCAGGATCAGGCCTCAAGCATCGTGTATGGAATGCCCAAAGCAGCCTACCAAACCGGTTGTGTCGATGAGGTCGTACCCTTGGCCGCAATCCCAGACACTCTGGTTCGGCTGCTTAGTGCAAGGGAGCCGGTATCGTCTCGTTAGTCCGACTGTCGCACCTTTCTTCCAAAGAAGCCTCGGAAACCGCGCTTGTGCAGCCGGGGAATCCATTGACCATTCAAATCGTTTGTACTTCAGGCGAGACCGGGTGATCGTCGGGCTGAGGACCAGCCGATGAAAACTGCGCTACGGAGTGAAACCGGAAGGCCCCGCCCGCCGGAGGATCGCATGGGATCATGCTGATCTTCCGACAAGCGGGGCCTGCTGTATGTACCGGTGCAGTAAGTTCAGGACCGGCGGGAACTCAATTCCCAACGCCGGTACAGAGTCTATCTCAGCAAACTACTGAACGCGGTTCCGTAGCGTCCGGGCAAACTGGATCGTTTGCCCTATTGAGTTCGCTCTCAGGAAACCTTCAGCGTCCATCCTTCCTTTGATGACGAAAGAGGCAACTATCCCTTAATCAGGGCGTCGAGGCGTACCTTCAGCAGCGTGTCCAGATTCGGCTTCGCCCCGACGAAAACCTCTGAAACCTTGCCATCTTTGCCTACCACGAACAACGTGGGGTAGGAGGTGGCTTTGAATAGCTTGCCGATCTTGTTGCCGCTGTCCGTGGCAATTTCCAAGTTGGTCTTGAGCTTGGTCTTGAAGATGTCCACGACCTCTTCCGCCGAGTACTCCTTTCGCATGGTCTGGGAGATGTTGACGAAACGGACGCCTTTGGCCTCATACTCGGCGCGAATCTTTTCCACCGTCGGCACCTGCCGCTTGCAGAAGCCGCAGTTGGGAGCGACGAAGTTGAGCACCGTGGCCGGGTGCTTGGAGAAGTCCGCGTTGGAAACCTCCTTACCGTCGAGGGTATCGATGTTGAATGCCGGGGCCTGCTTGCCGACCAGGTCCAGCGCGGGCCGCCTGTTCGATCTGCTGGCCGGGGCCTGTGCGTACTTCTTCGGAATCGCCTTGCCTGCAACCAGCGCGTCGAGCTGGGCGGTCAGGCGCGTTTCGAGATCAGCCATGTTGCCCCGATTGACGGCTTCGAGATTGCCGCTCTTGCCCAGAACGATCATGTGCGGGAACCCTCTGGCGTTGAACGCGCCGCCGATTTTGTTCTCGTGGTCAATGACCACCTCACCCTCGTAGCCCGTCTTCTTCAGCGTGGCGAGCACCTGCTCTTTCGTGAACGCCTTGCGCATCTTCTGGCTGACGTTGATGAAGCGGACATTCTTGTCCGCGAACTGCTTTCGAACCTTCTCCAACTTGGGAATCTGCTTCTTGCAATGGGGGCAGTTCGGGGCGAAGAAGTTAAGGACGGTGGCGGAGTACTTCGCCAGTTCCGCGTTGGTGACCTTCTTGCCGTCGATGGTCTGCGTGTCAAAGCTTGGCGCCTTCTTGCCGATGGCAACCTTTTGTGTCGGCTTCTTGGGTTGCTTCTTTTGAGCCGTCGGCTTGGCGGCCGCGGTGGCGCCGCTTTTCGAGACGGGCTTGCCGGCGATCAGTGCATCGAGCTGGCTGGACAGACGGCTTTGAAGATCGGCGGCGTTGCCGACGTTGACAGCCTCAACCTTGCCGCTCCTGCCGATCACGATCATCGTGGGGAACCCGGTGGCGTTGAAGGCCTTGCCGATCTTGTTCTCATGATCGATCACCAGTTCGCCTTTGAACCCGGTTTTCTTAATCGTCTCGATCACCTGTTCCTGCGTGTACGCCTTGCGCATCTTCTGGCTGACGTTGATGAATCGGACGTTCTTGTCGGCGTACTTTTGGCGAACCGCCTCCAGCTTGGGAATCTGCTTCTTGCAATGAGGGCAGTTTGACGCGAAGAAGTTCAGGACGGTCGCCGCGGACTTTGAAAGCTCCAGGTTGGCAATCCTCTTGCCCTCGATCGTCTTGGACACGAACAAAGGCGCAGGTTTGCCGATCAGGTCGGTCGGCCGGGCACGCTTGGGCTTCTCGGGACGTTTCGTAACCAACTCGGTCTTGGGGATAGTCTTACCGGCGAGCAGCGTCTCGAGCTGCATGGTCAGCTTCGTCTCAAGGTCGCGGATGTTGCCGACGTTCACAGCGTCGATCTTGCCTTTTTTCCCGAGAACGACCATCGTGGGGAAGCTCGTCGCTTTGAACAAGCCGCCCACGGAATTGTCGTGGTTAATCGCCAATTCCCCTTTGAATCCTAGTCCATCGTTCTTGGCGATCACCTCCTCTTTGCTGTACTCTTTGCGCATCTTCTGGCTGACGTTGATGAAGCGCACGCCCTTGTCGGCAAACTTCTGGCGCACCGTCTCGAGTCTGGGAATCTGCTTTTTGCAGAAGCCGCAGTTTGGCGCAAAGAAGTTGAGCACGGTGACTTTGCCGGCCAGATCAGTGCTGGACGCCGGTTTTCCTTCGATCGTGGTCAGGCGAAAACTCGGCACGGGCTTGCCGACCATTTCCTCAGCCGGACGCAAACGCGTCGGCTTTCGTCGGACCGTGGAAACGCGGCGACGAATCGGCACCTCGACCGTCGGCTTGTCCTTGTCGTCCAGCGTGAGCGTAATGGTGCGGCCCGTCGACGGTACGCTGTAGTTTGGGGGCATCTGCACCATGACGGTATAGGCCTTACCCGCCGTACGCTCACTCAGCGTCAGCGTGATCTCTGGATCATCCACGGTGGCTTCGAGCACTTTGACGGGCGTGGCTCCGTAATTGGTGATGCGGATCACGCGAGACAGGCCTCGCGTCTGCGTACCTGAGGGCTCCACCACAACGATCGAAGTGGGTTGGACATCAATCCGCTGCGGCACTTTTGCGCGAGCGTAAACCGTAACCTTCTCCTGGGCCTTCTTGTTGGTTTCCAGCGTGATGACGCTGGTGAGGTTGCCCGGCTTGTAGGGCGGCGACACGCTGACGCGCAGCTCAAAACGCTTGCCCGGTTCCTTTTCCTCCAACGTGAATTCAAAATCGTCGGTGGTAGGGGGACTGAGCTTGATTTCGAGTGGATCATCCGTGTTGTTGGTGATGTTAATAACTCGTTCCTGCGGCTCGCCCCCGAAAAGGGTGCCAAAATTCGCATTGGCAGGAACAACATCAACATAGCGTTTGACCTCTCCACGAACCTTCAGCCGGAGCTTGGGATTAAGTGGGTCGCTCGATTCCACGGTGATGGACTTCTCGAATCGGCTCCGCAGCTTTTTCGTGGCGATCGAAAACGGAAACTCGCCGGACTCGCCGGGCTCGATCGAGCGCGGGTAGGGGCCTGCAATGGTGCACCCACATGCGGGCTTAACGCGGGTGATTTTCAATGCCTTATCGCCGATGTTCTTGATCGTGAAGGAGTGCTTGAGCGCGGGGCCTACCCAAACAGTGCCGAAGTCGTGCGTGGACTCATCACACTGGATGACCGCCTTGGGGCCTGTCGAGTCAGCAGCGACTTGGCGGCTGTTGCGGTTGGCCTGCTGCGAAACGGAAGCATCTCTTCTCAGCGCGGCTTTCGGCCCCCGGCGAGGCGCGCCGTCCTGTTGGGCTTTCGGCATTTCCTGCCCGATTTTCCGGAGAAGTTTTGACCGTGGCTCCTTGGCGACCGAAACGGTCGCCAAGCTTCCCCATGCGACGACGGCTGCGCTCAACACGCAGATCCATCGACCGGTTGTTCGTCGCAGATCGGTTCGACGAAACACGTTCCGGCTGCGCCCAATGCTGACATTTTTCCGTTCACTCGGATTCATCATTCGTGCCCTCACTTCTATTTGCCACCCAAGAACAAAGAAACAGGAACCATCACACGTCACGAACCGGGCCGATGCATGTCTACCCCGTAGAGACCCGAGCCGTACCAGACTTGATCTGGTGTTCGGCCTTTATATCGTGTATCCGCATGACAAAGCAACTGGATCGCTACAATTGTTACTGGGGCGTTACCCGGGCAGACTCCCCTGCCGCATGCAAGGCACGCCACATCGCATTTTCGTGGCGGGTACCGATGCGGGCTGTGTAGGCGTCACGCCAAGGTCGAAAGTCAAAGATTCAAAGTGTAGGACTTCCAGACCTTGGACTTTCAACCTTCGACTCGATCCGCTGGCGCACAGCAGACCCAGCTATTATGCGACAACCTAAGGTTAACTCGGCAGATGTTGCGATACCCCAAGCGATCTACGCCCCTTTTCGGTAGGACGTGGCCCCGGCTCAGGGTTAGGTAAGTGCGCCGGGTAGGACAAAGATCATCTTTGGTCCCACGCCCAGAAGCCAACCGGGGCGCGATTCGGGAGTGCCTGGTTATGCACGCTTACGTTTGTTGGTCGTCCCGGAAGCGGCGGCCGGGGGTTGCTTCGTCGGTTGGGGACGACGCTTGGACACCACGGCTGTTCGCAGCTCCTCGTACAAGTCGCGGTTGTCTCGCAGGAATTGTTTGACGTTCTCACGCCCCTGTCCAAGCCGCACGCTCTTGTAGCTGAACCATGCCCCACTCTTGTTCACAATGTCGTCTTCCAACGCCAAGTCGAGCAGGTCGCCTTCGATACTGATGCCGCTGTCGAACATGATGTCAAACTCCGCCTCGCGAAACGGGGCGGCCACCTTGTTCTTGACGACCTTAGCCCGCACGCGCGAGCCGGTGATGGTATCTCCTTCCTTGATGGATGCGATACGGCGCACGTCCAATCGTATGGAACTGTAGAACTTCAGCGCCCGGCCTCCCGGGGTCGTCTCCGGATTCCCGAACATCACCCCGATCCTCATGCGAATCTGGTTGATGAAAATGACAATCGTCTTGCTCCGTCCGATGGCGGCGGTCAGCTTGCGGAGAGCCTGGCTCATCAGCCGGGCTTGAAGCGCAACATGCGTATCTCCCATCTGACCCTCCAATTCGGCCCGTGGAATCAAAGCGGCCACGGAGTCTATGATGACCAGGGCCACCGACCCGCTGCGCACCAGCATTTCGGTGATTTCCAACGCTTCCTCGCCGGCTTCCGGCTGACTCACCAGCAGCTTTTCAAGGTTGATCCCGCATTTCTTGGCCCAGACGGGATCGAGTGCGTGTTCCACGTCCACGATCGCGGCCACCCCGCCATCCCGTTGGGCCTGCGCCGCCACATGCAACGCCAACGTGGTTTTGCCAGAAGCTTCGGGACCGAACAACTCGACCACGCGGCCTCGCGGTAAACCCTTGCCGCCTAGTGCAAGGTCCAGCGATAGCATACCGGTCGAGAGCCCCTCGACGTCCGAGTCCATCTGATCCATCTGCATGATCGCGCCTTTACCATAGGCTTTTTCGATCTGCTTCAACGCCCGGTCGAGAGCTTCCTCACGCTTGACGGTTCGGTTGTCGTTCATGATGACTTTCATTCAAAACCTCTCACAAAGCTTGCTGAGACACAGGTCGGCACCCGCGCGATGGCGATTCGTCATGACAGTGCGACTCGGTTCGACACTTTGCCTATCGTAAATCCTGCCGATCGGCATCTTCAATGATACCGAAACAGCGCACTCTCGAAAAACCCCCGGACACGACTCTTCAGTCCGTCCCAATACTCCACATTCCATTGGCCCTTGTGACACCGGTTTTCCACCGGCGGCGAACACACGGGTTGCAAACCCGTGCCACACTCTTTGGGATAGGGCCTAATCCCGATCCCTCGCTCGGCTGTCGCCGGAACCCAGACTCGCGC
>JADFMZ010000005.1 GCA_022563615.1 Planctomycetota bacterium | reverse complement strand
CGGGTTTGCGTTTCTTCTGTTTGCGCCGATAGAGACGCATCAGAATCGGCAGCGACCAAGTTTTGTCCGGGGCAAACGGAAGGCGAAGTTGCACCGAGAGTACGACCCAATTGTGTCCGAAGGAGAAGGCCGCTCGCCGGGCCGTGGACAACAGTGGATCGTGATGCATGCCGGCGGCCCAGATGCGTTTGCCGGTCTTGCGGTTGAGGGTGTCGTCGACCGCCACCACAATCGGGGCATCGTCGGGGATGAACTTCAATACCAGAGCGAGCATGACACGGGCAACCGCATCCACCGTCCAGCGGGCTTGGCTGAAGAAGCGGTGATAACAACTGAAGGTCTTGAGCTTCAGACCGTCGCCGGCCAGCAGGATCCGGGTGACCACGCGCCGTCCATGCCCCAGCAACCAGCCGGTGACGATTACGCGAAACGTCTGAAAGGAAGGTTTGGTAAAACACGAAGCAAACTGTTGGATCGATGCGTCCATAGTCGATGTGAGAGTCATAGCACGGGCCTCCTGCCCAAAAGTTCTGGAAATCCATTTACGCCATCCAGAACATCGGCAGGCGGCCCTCTTTTTCAGGAGCGGCGAAGCCCTCGTGGGCTCCTCAAAAAGTGCAAAACTCTAGGCTAGAATGGTTTGCCAGAATGATGGAAGAGTTTGCCATAGGCCCCAAGCTGGGTGAGCTGGTCCGGCGCGTCGTGGAGAGCTACGACCAGGACGCCCGTACGCAGCATATCGACCGGCGTTATCTGCCGGCCCGGGACGAGATCATCCAGCTTGTTCAGGATCTGCTCGAGCTGCTCTATCCCGGCTTTCTCGGGAGGCAGCACCTGACCCAACACAATGTCGCCTTTCACGTTGGCGATCTTCTGCCGCGTGTCGCCGAGAGCGCCTTTCGGCAAGTCTTCATGTGCCTGCGCTATTTGGCGGAGACCGGTCAACCAGCCGACGCAGTCGCCGCCCCCCCGGAGGAGGAGTCGCGACGGATCACCGTGACGTTTCTGGAAAGCATCCCCGAGATCCGTGAATGGCTCGCCGGCGACGTGCAGGCTGCCTTTGACGGCGACCCTGCCGCCTTGAATATGGATGAAGTGATCCTGGCCTATCCGGGCCTGTTGGCCATCAGCGTCCATCGACTCGCCCACAAACTCTATCAGCTTGGCGTGCCGCTGATGCCGAGGATCATGTCCGAGTGGGTGCATCGGCAGACCGGTATCGACATCCACCCGGGGGCGCGCATCGGGCGAAACTTCTTCATCGACCACGGAACGGGCGTGGTCATCGGCGAGACCACCGACATCGGGGACAACGTCAAGCTCTATCAGGGCGTCACGCTGGGCGCGCTGTCCTTCGCGAAGGATGAACGCGGGCGGATCATCCGTGAGACGAAACGCCATCCCACCGTTCAAGACAAGGTCACCGTTTACGCCAATGCCATTATCCTGGGCGGCGAGACGGTGATCGGCCAGGGAGCGGTCATCGGAGGGTCGGTGTTCGTCACGACCAGCGTGCCCCCCGGCGCGGTCGTGACCTTCAAACCTCCGGAGCTGCGCATCAGGACGGCACAGGACCACGACCCCACCCCAACGTCGCCCGCGTCGGGGACGGATTCCATGCCCGACTACGCCATCTAGCGATCTTCGACGGGCCTGGGGCGGGCGTTATGGGTTGTCCGGCTTGAGGAGCAAACCGGTGCCGAAATGCGCGTCATGGCAAGACGTGCAGTTTTCGGCGGACTTGCCGCTGTGGGCGGCTGGACTCAGATCTTCCGGTTCGTCGTGACATTCGACGCACGTTTCCAGAATCGACATCCGTAGAAGAGCGGGTTGATCGCTGCGATGCGGTTGATGGCAGATCGCGCACTGTCCCGCCGCGACCGGCGCGTGGCCGACTTCTTCGCCGAAATAACGCGCATGACATTGGCCGCACTGATCCAACAGGTCCGTTCGAACCTGCATTCGTCGCCCCGCATCATGGCAGCTTCCGCACTGGCGTAGAACGAAAGGGGTATGGACCGAGCGGAATCGCGACTCGGGCAGGATCAGCGGCGGGGGCTCATCGCTGGAGAACGCGTCTCCACCGCGACCGGGGGTTCGGCGGCTTCGGGAACCTCGAAGAAAAAATGCTTCAGCCGCTCGCGCACAGTCTGCGAGCACCCCAGCGCGATGATGAGGCAAAACGGTATCGCCCATCCGAGCTTTCGCATAACCGCCCTTTGAGAATCCGACAGGAACCATCCTCCGCTTGCCCAACGTCAGCTTACACGCAAGCAATTCAAGTTCAACACTTGCAAAATCCGTGACAATCGTCTATCTCGATCCTTTGTCTGAGGTCCATCGGTGCGATTCGTTCGCTCTTTGGATTTGGGCTGAGTGGAAGTCGCAGGGAAGGTGTGCGATGCGTGGCGCGGTCTTGCCGCCAATCCTGAATGCATGGGTCTTTCTACGGTCGATGATGTGCGTCGTCGCCTTCGCAACTTCTCACGCCGCCGCCGCCGACGACCGGAAAGATCAGCAGCCGCAGCCGGGCTTTCTTAGCCTGCATCAGCTTGACCCCTACCTCGAAATCAAGGCCGACTACCGCTATAACCGGGTCGAATCCGACGCCCGCCGCCGTTTTGAGCGTGGCCGCTCTCAAACCAATCGCGAATGGAGCTTTGAGGAACGGGTCGGATTGACCTTGGGGGGCACCGTGTTCGACCCGGGGTTCCTCACCTTCGGGGGTGACTTGAGCTTCGCGCCGACGCAGACCCGTTTTGATGAGTTCGGCGGCCTGTTCGCGACCCGGCGGGATACGGATCATGGCTACCTGCTTCGATATGATCTGCGTGCGAACTTTTTGACGGGCAAGAAGCTGTCCGGCTCGGTCTACGGGCTGCGACAGGACGATCGAATCAATCGTCGGTTTCAGCCGACCCTCGATGAACGTCGCACCGGTTTCGGAACGAGCTGGACGCTGGCCGACCCAGAGTTTCCGATGGAGCTGAGCTACGACCAACTCGAAACCGATCGCACCGGAAACCGGGACAAGCGAGACGACGAACGTTTCACGGAATCCACGCTCCATTACGGCGTGAGATGGCTGATCGACGATCACGAGCGCCTGAAAGTTTCATTGGATCATTCGGATATCGAGCAGGAGTTCCAGGGTCGGCGGCGGCGGTTCGAGACGATTCGAGACCTGCTCATTCTCGAACATGAGCTTGAGTTCGGCGAAGAGTATCAGCATAGCTTCCGCACGCTCGTACATTGGCAGGAGGAAAGCGGCGACTTCGCGCGAGACCTGTTCCAGATCGGGCCGCAGCTTACACTCAAACACAGTGATTCGCTGCAAACCCTGTACAAAGTTCAATTCAATCGTGAGCGCTATGCGGGCCTGGACATCGAAACCCACCGGGCTGACTTCCAACTCATTCATCAGGTGTACAGCAACCTGACGACGACGCTCGACCTGTTCGGCCTTTTCGAGGATATCGAGGACGACATCAACACCACGCAGTGGGGGGCCTCGGTGGACTGGCAGTACAATCGGAAGAACCGCTTCGGTCACCTCTACGCAAACCTGGCGCTGGCCTACGACACCGAGGAGATCAGCGGCGACAACGGCCGGCGGCTGGCCCTGGACGAAGCCCATACGTTCCGCGACCCTGTGGCGGTCACGCTTCGCCATCGGAACGTCGTAGCCATCGGAATCGTCGTCACCGATGCGAGTAACCGCCGCATTTTTCAGGCCGGGATCGATTACCTTGTGTTCCGCCAGCGCAACGTCACCAGGATCAAGCGCATCCGAAACGGCCGCATCGCCGACGGCGATACGATTCTCGTGGATTACCAGTACAAGACGCCGGCCGACGGCAAGCTCGATACGATTCGCACCGATTTCAGCCTGGAGCAACGTTTCTCCAACGGACTGACGCCCTACTATCGCTTGGCGTATCGCAATCAGGAGGACGAGGTTTCTTCCGGTTTTGCGAGGCGGGCCGACCGCACCGATCATCATCGCGTCGGCGTCACCTACGAGAGGAAGCGTTATTCGATCAACACGGAGTTCGAGATCTTCGACGATCGCGTAGAGCCTTACGATGCGTTTCACGTCAAGGGTCGGGTGCACTGGCTTCAAACTTCGGACCATACGCTGGACACGTCGGTCGGGTTTTCGCGGTTTCTCTTTGAGGGTAGGTTGGACGATCGCAACGTGACGATGATCGACGTAGCCGTGGATCATCGCTGGCGACTGAGCGAGTCGCTATCCACGGTGGAGCGGTTGGGCTATCGACATGAGGAGGACTCCATCGACGGCGCGACCCAAGGTTGGGACGTGACGGTTGGGTTTCAATACGCGGTCGGTGATCTTTGGGGCGAACTGACGTTGGAGTATGATCGGCTCGATCTGCCTCGCTCCGACGACGAGAACTTCGGTGTTTACTTCCGTTTGCGGCGGGATATCAACCATGTACTGGCCCGAAAGTAGGACGAAAATCTGGTTCTCTCACGATGCGCAGGACTTATCCTGCGCGGCGTGTCCGCACGGACAAGAGCACTATAGCAAGACTGAGCCGCGGGCTTCAGCCCGCGCGATCTATTCCGGCGCCTCGACCGTTGGCAATAGGGTTGGGTTCGAGTTCCTAAAGTCCGCGGCTCTGCGGCGCCGAGCTACGTTGATTACCTTACTCCTTGCTGGGGCAACCGCATTCGGCTGCGCCCGGCCTCAGGGGATCCTGTTTGAACCGATCGACCCTCCGCGCGTTTGGCCGATGCCTCCCAACACGCCTCGGATAAGGCTGATCGGCGCTATCTCGGGCAGCGGCGATCTCAGAGCCTCGCGATCGGGCATGGAAGGCTTCTTGGCCACTCTTCGGGGCCCTCGTCCGCCGATTCGATTCTCGCGTCCGCACAGCGTCGCCATTCATGAGCCTGATCTTCTGGCTGTGGCTGATGCCGCAGGAGGCGCCGTCCATGTTATCCATCTCGAACAGCGCACACACCGGCTCGTGTCGGGTTGGCAAGGCGAGCGGTTCGAAGTCCCGATCGGCGTAGCCTGGGCTGGCGACCGGTTGTTCGTTACGGACGCCGGGCGAGGAGAGGTCATCGAATTGGACGCACAGGGGCGGTATCATCATCGGTTCGGTAGTAAGATCCTTCGTCGACCGGTGGGCATCACTTATGTGCCGAGCCGCAGCCAGCTTTACGTCGTCGATGGCGACGCGCACTGCATAGTTGTGTTCGACCTAAGCGGCACGTTCGTGCGGACCATCGGTCGGCCGGGTGTTGAGCCGGGCGCCTTCAACTACCCGACGCACCTGTGCTGCGCGGGTGATAGGTTGCTGGTTGCCGACAGTGGAAACTTTCGGGTGCAATTGCTAGACCTCGACGGCCGATGCGTGCGTACGATAGGCCAAAAGGGCAATGGCGCGGGTGACTTCGCCCTGCCCAAGGGTGTGGCCTTCGATCGTGAGGGTCATATTTATGTCGTCGATGCCCACTTCGAAAACATCCAGGTTTTCGACGTGCAGGGTCGGCTCTTGATGGCGTTCGGCAGGGAGGGTCGCGGTGCGGGTCGGTTTTCGTTGCCGGCTGGGCTGACGATCGACGCCCGCGACCGCATCTGGGTGGCGGACTCCGGCAACCGCCGCCTGCAGGTCTTTGCGTATCTGAGGACGGCGTCATGAAAGGATCGCGAATCAGTCTTCGAGGTTGTTTGCCCTTGGTCCTGGTGGCTGCGACCGCCTTGGCCGACGAATCCATCGTCAACTCCAAGCATGATCTGTCCTTTCGCGGGCCGGGTCCGATCCGAGCGGTGGATGAAACCCGCATCTGTATCTTCTGTCATGCACCGCACAACGCCGCGCCGCAAACGCCGCTTTGGAACCGCGAGAATCCGCGCACCCATTACCGTATTTACGAAAGTTCGACGACCGACGCGCGGATCGATCAGCCGGGCGGACCGTCCAAAATGTGTTTGAGCTGCCATGACGGCTCGATGGCGCTGGGCAACGTGCTGTCGAGACCGCTTTCGCATCCGATCGTCATGACCGCAAGGACCATCCCGCCGGGCACGGCCGATCTAACCAACGACCTTTCCGACGACCACCCGATTGGATTCCGCTACGACCGGGCGCTGGCCAACACGGACCGCCAGATACGCCCGCCGGAGGTGGTTAGCCGGGAGTTGCCGCTCGGTTTGCACGGCGAGGTCCACTGCACGACCTGCCACGATCCGCACAACAACGAGCTGGGCGACTTTCTGCGCATCACCGATCAGATGTCCGCCATTTGCATCACCTGCCATGAGATGAACGGCTGGCGTCACGGCTCGCACGCGACGAGCCGCAAGCGTACGACGGGGCGAACGGTGGACCCGACGGAGCGACTCAAGTACGCCTCGGTGAGGGACAACGGATGCCTGAACTGCCACAAGATTCACTCCGCGCCCCAGCATGAGCGTTTGCTTCGAGCCCGTCGCAATGAAGACAACTGCCTGAATTGTCACAGCGGCGCGGTGGCGTCATTCAACATCGCGGCTGACATAAGGAAGCGATCGGCCCACTATCTACCTTTCCGATCCGGGATCCATGATCCGGCGGAGGTTCCCTTCACCATGCGACGGCACGTGGAGTGCGTGGATTGTCACAACCCCCATGCCGTGCAGCCGAACCGCATCGGCGCCGTCCGTTCCACGGTGGGCCGGACCGTGAGGGGCCCCAACCTGCACGTTTCCGGCGTAACCCTTTCGGGCCGCGAAACCAGCGACTCGACATTCCTGTATGAAATCTGCTTCAAGTGTCATGGCGACGGCACGCACCGCCCGCGTCGGCAGACCCGGAGACAGATCAGCCAGACGAACACCCGTCTGGAGTTCCAAACCTCCAACCCGTCGTTCCATCCGGTGGGTGGTCCGCGGCGGAACTCCGATGTGGTCAGCCTGATTTCCCCCCTTCGCGTCGGCAGCACGATCTCCTGTTCGGACTGCCATTACAGTGACAACGCCCGTTCGATGGGCGGCACAGGCGCCAACGGCCCGCACGGCTCCCTCTTTGAACCGTTGCTCGTGCGAAACTACGATCGGGATGACTTCACCCCGGAAAGTGCGCAGGCCTATTCGCTGTGCTATGGGTGTCACAGTCGCGAGAGCCTGCTCAACGACGAAAGTTTCCCGCTGCATCGTCGCCATATTGTGGATCTTCGAACGCCGTGTAGCGTCTGCCACGACGCCCACGGCATCTACCGAGGCCAGGGCAACAGCGTCAACCACGGCAGTTTGATCAACTTCGACCTTTCGATCGTCATGCCGACCGATTCGCCGTCCGGGCGAAGGGTGGAGTACGTCGATACCGGTCGGTTTGCGGGCAACTGCACGTTGACCTGCCATGGCCAGGTGCACATCAACTTCCCCTATTCGGGAGGTCGGGGCGTAAGCTCACGGTCGGTCAGCCTGTTACGAAAAGGAGCAAGACGATGAAGAAAGCCATTGTACTCGGCGTGTGCCTGATCTTCGCCTGCACGATCGTGGGGAGTCTGGCCTGGGGCGGCATCGAAGGCTCGAAGCATGATTTCAGCAACCAGGCCTGGTCCGCCGACGACACCTGCGGCGCCTGCCATTCCCCTCATCGAAAGGAGCCGCCCAAGGCCGCTCCGCTTTGGGAGCCCGACGCCGACCTGACCCGTAGATTCGGCACCTCTTTTGACGCCGCCGCTTCGACCCAGCGGTATGGGTCCGGTCCGGGCCGAGGAACCATGATGTGCCTTCGCTGCCACGACGGCACGATCGCCACGGATACACTCACCGGGGTGAAGGGCCAGCGTTTCACGAACAAGCTTAATCCCGGCCTGTTTCGTACGAGCCACGGCGGGAGCGACCACCCCGTCGGCGTGGATTATCCCCGGTTGGACAAGGGCTTTCGCCCGATCACGTCGGTGGTGGCCTCGGGCACGGTCGTGCTGCCGAACGCAAGAGTCGAGTGCACCTCGTGCCACGATCCACACAACCAATCGGGCCAAGACTTCATGCTTGTTACCAGCAACGCGCGCAGCGCCTTGTGCCTGACGTGCCACAAGAAATAAGATGCGATCGGCTTACCCGCTTGTTACCGGTTCCATGTTGCTTGCTCTCGTGGCCGGCTGCGCGACCCCCGGGCCCCAGGCTGAACCGGTTTATTTCCCCGCCCGGCCGGGCAATCCCCGCGTGGTTCATTTGAAGTCGTTCAACAGCTTGAGTGACCTCGTACCCACTCGGCGTAGCTTTTTGGATTGGATTCGCGGCGGACCGGTCAGCCCGCACGTCGGAATCCCAGCGGGCATCGCGTATCGAGCGGGTCACCTCTACATCTGCGATATCGAAATCAATGTCCTGCACGATTGGGATTTGACGAGCGGTCAGGCCGGGCGGCTCGGACACTCAGGGGAACTTGCGCTGGCCAAACCGGTGGCCGTCGCGGTGGATGAAGTGGGAACCATCTATGTCGCCGATACCGGACGGGGCGAGGTGGTCGCCTTTGATTCAACTGGTCGTTCGACGCACCGGATCAGGCCGCCGGATCGGGAAAGCTACCGCCCCGTAGCCGTCGCGGTGCACGGCTCCAGGCTTTATGTTGCCGACATCGCAGGGCACACCATCGACGTCTTCTCCACCGAAGAGGGGCGATTCCTTGAAGCATGGGGCCGACCGGGCAACAAGCCCGGCGAGCTTTACTACCCGATGGGTGTGGCTACGAACGGAAGCGGCCACGTGCTGGTCAGCGATATGATGAACGCACGCATTCAGGTTTTCGATGCCGAGCACAACCCGCTGTTGAGCTTCGGGCAGCCGGGCGACCGGTACGGGGATCTGGGCAAACCCAAACATCTTGCCGTTGGACCGGACGGCACGATAATCATCGCCGATGCCGAGTTCGCCCACGTCCACCTTTTCAACGCGCGGGGACAACTGCTGCTGCTCGTTGGCTCGGTAGACGACGAACCCGGCGGCACGCCGATGCCCCTCGGGGTTGCCGTGGCACGATCCCTCCCGGAAGCCGTCGCATCGTTAGTCCCGGCAGACTTCAAGGCGGACTATTATTTCTTTGTCAGCAACGTCGTCGGCCGCAAACGCATCAGCTTGTACGCGGTCGGCTCAGCCAGGTAGCGCGCCATCACGCCTCAATTGGTGGGTGACGGGCAGCGTCCTGTTGTCGTGTGCCACTGCTCTTGAGCAGTGCCTACGGGATTCTTGCGCATTTTGTGCACTGCTCAAGAGCAGTGGCACACTCGCCAATCCCGTGGATTGAAGGTTGGCGTTGCCTCAATTCTCGCGCTGCTTGAGCGGATGATGCTCGTGCGTACCCTCGTCCTTCATCTTCTCAAAGTCGAACGGATTCTCAGCATCGTAGGTGGGACTCTTGTCGTTGTGGCACTCAGCGCAAACGGCTGCGTCCATTTTGAGCAGGCCGACCGCGTATAGCTCCTCGACCTTGTACTTGCGCTTGGATTTGAAGATGTCCATGAACACGTCGATGTAAGCGCTGCCGGGGCCGTGGCAGGACTCGCAGCCTACACCCGCAAGCTTCTTCGCCCTTCGGACGGCTTTCTTGTCTTCGGGATCCGCGAGGACGTAACCACCCTGGTGATCGTAGCCCGTCGTGTGACATTTCAGACAGCCCTTGTCCGTGGAGTAATCCTTGGCGGGATCGAGGCCGTATTTTTTCTTGACCTCCACGGCGCTTCCGGGTTTGAGCGTATCCAGTGTCAGCGCCATTTTGGTTTTCTTCCAGCTCCGGTGCTCCTTCAGGTGACACATCTTGCATTTGTTGGTTCCCACATACGAATAGGATGTGTCTGCACCGCCGGCCGACGGCGTTGCTGCCGCTTGGGAGTCGAGCGGCTCAGCCGCCAGGGCCGTCGGCGCCACTCCGACCATCCCGTTCTCGCCCGGGATCTGCAAGAAGAACAAACTCGTCGCCAGGAACATCGCCGGAACAAGAATCAACATGCCAACTTTCATGATCGTCGCCTCCCCACAGCCGAAATCCCGCCCACCGATGGATCTAAACCGTCCTGATTCGAACAGGGTAGGTCATCGGCCACGGATGCACAATCGCGCGGGTCATACCCCGCGATTCGGGTCGAAATCATGATCGCAGCGCCCACGAAACACGATGTCTGAATACTTTCCACTTCAGAGAATGCGAAGGCGGCGCCCGTGCATGCTTTCAGCGCGGGGACACACTTGCGGGTTTCGTCGGCGATGTTAGGCTGGCCGACGGTATTGATGCGGCGAGAAAAGTCGAGGCCTATTCCAATGCCAGCGACAACATGCCGCACTAATCGGGTCTAGTGGTAAGGGCGTCATGCGCATAGCTTCATTGATTGTACTGCCCCTCTTCCTCTTTGGAGGCTTCGCGCGCATCTGCGCCGGCCAGGAAGAGGCGGTGACCTGCGATGCGTGTCATAAGCTCCAAGCCGAGCCCCTGGCCCGTTCCGTTCACGCCGCACTGGGCTGCCGCGACTGCCACGACGGCCAGGCATCCTATAGGGTGTCATCAGAGGAAGTTCGCAGGTACGCCGCTGCACTCGGCGCGGGATCGGCTCAGCCTCGTCCTGCGCCGCCGACCTTCGATCACGGCTCTGGGTTTGCAGGAAAGCCGGCTCGCAAAGATATTCCGGAATTGTGCGGCGAGTGCCATGCAAACGTGGAGCGGATGAATCCCTACGGTCTGCGCACCGACCCGCTGGCCAGATACTGGGCCGGTGGACACGGCAAGACACTCCGCCAGACCGGAGACGACCGCGTAGCCGTCTGTATCGACTGCCATGGGGCGCACGACATTTTGCCCAGCCGGAATCCCGACAGCAAAACGTATTCGTTGAACGTGCCGGATACCTGCGCCACGTGCCATGCAGATGCAGCCCTAATGGGGGAGTTCGGCCTTTCGATCGAGGTTGTGGACGAATACCGCCAGAGCGTGCATGGCCGGCTGTTGCTCGAAGACGGTGATACGGGCGCGCCGAACTGCGCGACCTGCCACGGGAACCATTCGTCCATGCCTCCTGGCTTTGCCTCTGTGGTAGACGTGTGCGGGCAATGCCACCAGCATGCCGCGATGAACTTTGCAAAGAGTATTCACGCGGACTTGCCCGGACACAAAGGGTGCGTGCGGTGCCACGGCGGCGGCGAGGGCCGACATTTTCATCTGATCGAGCGGATTACCAAGCCGGCGGGCATCATGATTCAGCGATACGCGCATTTGCTCACAACCGAACCCGCACCGAGTACCGCTCAGGTCGCTGAGGCCATTCACCCCGACCCGAGGAAGATCATGGAACGGGCCCTCCCGAGCTGCACGGAATGTCATGACGACATCGAGGATGACGAAAGCCTGCCGAAGCTGTTCGTTTTGCTCGACGAAATCGCCAAAGCCGAACATCTCTACGTGGAGACCGCTCGACGTCTGGACCGCGTCGCTCAGGGGGTCTTGCTTGTGGATGCTCAGCGCTTTCTATTTGAGGATGCAAAAACACATTTGATCGAGCTTGCTCCGCTGCAACACACCCTTGACAACTCGGTCGTTGGAGAGCATGTGGAGGAACTCAACGCGGTCTGCGCGCAGGTCAACGCCGAGTTGGATAAGCTGGAAAGCGGCCTGCGGTGGCGCTATCGGGCCCTGATCCCGATCTGGCTGTTCGCGCTGCTGTTCGCCGGCGCGTGCTATGCGAAATACAAGCAACTCAAGGCCCTCCACGTGGGGCCGTTTCCCGGGGAGTCCAACGAACGCCAATGAAGCCACAGGTTGATGGATTCGATAAGGTCGGTTCCGCCCGACCCACGCGACGAGGATTCCTCGACTGGTTGATATCCCTATGCTCATTGCTGGCCGGCCTGGCGATGACCATTCCAGGGTTGATGTACCTTTGGCCCGCAGCCCGAGGCGGTGGGTCGGACAACATGGAAGTCGAAGGCGCCGACCGAATGGCGCCAGGCCAGAGCAGGATGGTGCAAGTCGGGGGCAAGGCGGTGATCGTAATACGAGACCGAAAGGGTTTCCGAGCGTACTCGGCTATTTGTACGCATCTGGGTTGCCTGGTGACATGGGAACAGGCGAAGGAACAGTTTTTTTGCCCGTGTCATGCGGCGGTGTTCGATGCGCAAGGGCGAGTGGTTTCCGGCCCGGCCCCGGCCCCTTTGCCGGCCTATAAGATCAAGGAAGTGGGCGGCAGGATCTACGTCTCACCCGCGTAGGGTGCTTGGCGCGGGAGGTTCGCGGCCGAGGGTCGCGCGGTTTTTTCCGGGTTCGAAAGTGGCGTTGCCATGGGTTTGAGTCGGCGGATCAACAGCTTTTTCGACGACCGTTTTGACACCGAAACGGCGCGGAGGTTTATCGACAAGCAGGCTCACAAACGCCTGCCTCCGCACATTAGCTGGTTCCACGTCTTCGGCAGCCTGGCGCTCTTGCTGTTTGTCAGCCAGACGATCACCGGCATTTTGTTGTTGATCTATTACCGCCCCACGCCCGAGGCGGCGTATTCGTCGATTCAATACATCACCACCGAGGTGCATTTCGGCTGGCTCTACCGACAGATCCACGCCTGGGGCGCGACCTTGATGATTCTGGTTGTCGTGCTGCACATGGTGCGAACCTACTTTTCCGGCGCGTACAAAAAGCCGCGCGAGCTGACGTGGGTGACTGGCGTGTTGATCTTCATCTTGACGATCATTTTCGGGTTCACCGGTTATTTACTGCCCTGGAATCAGATTGCGTTTTGGGCGACCACGATCGGCACGGAATCCGCCGGCAAGGTTCCCTTCATCGGCGAATGGCTATTGTATTTCCTACGCGGCGGCGAGGTCGTCACCGGGGAAACGCTCTCTCGCTTTTTCGTGGTCCATGTGATCATCCTGCCGTGGATCCTGACGGGGCTTATTGCCGTTCATCTCGTGCTCATGCGACTCAGCAATCTCGCCACGCTTGAGCCGGTCGGCGAGGAAAAGCCCATTCCGCCGGGGCACGGCATCCCCTTTTTTCCGGTTCATGTGGCCAAAGAGGCGGTCGTTGCGATCCTGCTGCTGGCTGGATTGGTTACTCTGTCGATTCTTTCGCCGTGGGAGATCGGCGAGCCGGCGAATCCGCTGGTGACCCCGGCACACATCAAGCCGGAGTGGTATTTCCTACCCAGCTATCAACTACTCAAATATTTTGAAGGGCCCTACGGCGCAGTCGTCGGCATTGTGGCCTGTTCGCTTCCGTTTGGGCTCCTGCTGTTCTGGCCGTTTCTGGATCGTGGCAAAGAGCGGCATCCCAGAAAGCGTCCCTGGGCGGTCGGGATTGGTTTGTTCGGGCTGATGGCGGCGCTGTTCCTGGGGATCCTAGGCCATTTTTCCGGCACGGATGTCACCCTGCTCGGCCGGCGCTACCACATTGACCTACTGGGCCGGCCCGAGAGACTCATGGACGAGCCAACTAGCCACAATCCGGTCGAGCACTGATCGCGTATGTTGCGACTTTGCAGGTGACTCCCTTCAAGAACCCGATCTGCCCGGCCCAATCGCACAAAAGAGGCCTTGCAGCGATGCAAGGCCTCTGAGATACGCTTACAAAACAGGTTTGCGAATGGTCAAGCTGCCGAAAAGATGGCGGGAGCGCGGGAAAAAGATCTACGGCAAATCCTGCCACCGCGCGCCCTACGCTCCACTATGCTGTCGCGCGGACCAGCGAGTGCCGCTTACTTCGTTGAAGCAGTCCGATGCTTCCCAGTCCCAAGGTGCACAGGATCACGGACGAGGGCACCGGAACCACAGTCACGGCCAGATCAGAGTCGTCGTCCGGGCCGATCCCCTTGAAACGCACGGCAAAGTTGAACGCTCCGGCAGAGCCGCCGACAGACAACGCGCTGAGGAAAGAGGAAGCGGTAAGACTGCTCAGCCCTGTTCCGGTAACCGCAATGGTGAACGTCGTGGTTTCGCCCGGAATGATGTTGGGACTCGCGCCGATGCCGTCGGTGATAAAGGCGTCAACCGATGAATTGTTCATCACTCCATAGTCGAAGAATCCGGCGGCGTTGGGGGTCTTGATTTCGTCGGGATCGAACCGGCCGTACCACCCGGACTCGTTCGGAGCGCCTAACAATGTGACGACCTGGACAACGCCGTCATCCACGTCACCGCCGAAACTGTCGATCGTAACCCCGCTAATGCTTGGCATGTTGAACCCAAACGCGGAGATAAAAGCCCCGGCGGTATCGCCGGAATCCACTGTCGTGTTGTGAATGCTGATCGTTATCGTTGCATTGCTGTCATCAGTCACGGCGTAGGCAAAGCTAATGTCCGCCGTCACACCGGTCCCGGCCAGCCCACCCACAGAAAAATCGGCCTGTGCTACACCGGCGCAACCAATGATCCCAGCAAGGCAAGTAATGATTCCCCGTTTTGTCATCTGCTTTCCCTCTCTGCTGTTGGACTCGACTTGCCAGGTGACGCCAGGGTCACCACGTTGTCACCAAATCCAAACGGTTTCAGTAAAGTGTTCCCCTTATGCTGTCGTATCGTACCGCATTGTCCGGCATACATCAACCATCGAATTGCGAATTCCGTCGTTCGGCAGTCCGAGAAACATGAATCGACGACGACCGAAAATGTTTGGGCGACAAGCGCACTTGTGCTGCGCTGTACGCAGTCATGGCTTAACGAAATGTGGGACGGACGGACGATGCCCCATTGTATTTTCGATCGGCAACGTCTCAATAACGCGAAGCACCAAACCGGCATCGCAAAGGGATTCCTGGACGGTTGCGCGAAAACGGCATCCTGTTGTGTGTAGGCTAGCCGATAACCAAAGTAGGAGTTTGTCTTGAGTGCCGACCACCCTCCGTGTTCGCTCTTGAGTAGGGTTCATTTCCGGTGGTGGACGTGATTGGGCCGTACGGGTTCACCAATCCACCGCCGGCACGAACATCGGACGGAGCCACTGTTTTGCTTGGATGGACCGACATCAGTAGAATCCCCCGCGGGCGGGGCCTGCCTAGGCATTGGGGTTCCCGGCCTGCATCGGATTGTCAAGATGGAGTCATAGGCCATCGCTGATCGCATCGAATCGATATCGGACGCAAGTCCGGATTCCGGCGGGGCAACTTGCGAGACGCCCGGCACGGGCGCCGAGCCGCTTTCCATTGACACCTTTCGTGGGCAATGGTGGGTGCTGCACACCAAGGCGCGAAACGAAAAGGCCTTGGCGGCGGATCTTTCCAAGCTGCATGTGGACTGCTTTCTCCCGCTGATCCGCTACAAACGCACCTACGCCGGCAGGATTCACTCGGTCGATATTCCGCTCTTTCCCGGATACGTGTTTCTGTGTGGGGGCGAGGAGGATCGTCAGCTCGCCTTAAGAACCAATCGAATCGCCAGCGTGTTGGCCGTCGCCGATCAGGATCGGCTTCGCACCGATCTGCGGCAGATTTGCCGCATCGTTCAGAGTGACGTGCCCATGGACCTGTACCCCCGGTTGCACAAAGGCGTTCGTTGCCGGGTGACGGCGGGCACACTGGCCGGCCTTGAAGGTGTGGTGCTTCGGCGTCGTGGACTGTGGAGAGTTTATGTCGCCGTCGAGTTCCTCGGACAGTCCGCCGAGTTGGAGATTGATCCAAACTCGCTGGAAGTACTCGAATAGCAATCGAGCAGGCGGCGCGGTTCCAACCTGATTATCTCCTCCTAAGACCGTCTAACAAAACGTGTTTCGAAGCGCCAACGAGACTCCGACGTTCGCGCAGGCTCAAGCCTGCGGCTCGGGTTTCTTAGAAGTTCTAAATTTGCAGGACCGACCTCACGTTCGTACACATCGTGATCGATGCGGCCCGGTTGCTCACCCGGCCAGGTGAATCATCAGGGCGTTCTGGGCGTGCAACCGATTCTCCGCCTGATCGAAGATGGCCGAGTTGGGCAAGCGCGAGGTCGCGTAGTCGATCTCGTCACCGTAGTGGGCCGGCAGGCAGTGCAGGATGATCGCATCAGAATCAGCCAGCTTCATCGTTTCGGCGTCGATGCGATACCGAACGAAGGTCTGCCTGCGCTGGGCCGCCTCGTCTTCCTGGCCCATCGAGGCCCACACATCGGTATAGAGCACGTCGACGCCGCGTGCGGCTTGCAGATCGTTACTCACCGCAATCCTGGAACCGGTCTTTGCGCCGACCTGCGTTGCGCGTTGCACGACTTCGGCCTTCGGTTCATATCCGGGTGGCGTGATGATCGTCATGTGCATACCGACCCGCGCGGCGGCGAACATCAACGAATGGGCCACATTGTTGCCGTCGCCGATGAAACAGGCCTTGACGCCTTCGAGTCGCCCCTTACGTTCGAGAATGGTCAGCAAGTCGGCCAACGCCTGACACGGATGCTCGAAATCGCTCAATGCGTTGATGACAGGCACCGTGGCATAACGGGCCAGTTCCTCGACAATGTCGTGGCCGAAAACCCGCGCCATGATCAGATCAACGTATCGTGACAGCACCAGGGCGATGTCCTCGGTGGTTTCGCGCTTACCCAGACTGACGTCGCTCGGTGACAGATAAATGGCATGACCGCCGAGTTTGGTCATTCCGGTTTCAAACGAAACACGCGTGCGCAGCGAAGGCTTTTGAAAGATCATGGCCAGCGTCTTGCCCTGAAGCGGAAGCCCGCCATTGGTCCCATGGGAACCCGAGCCGCGTGCTTCAGCCCGCGCGAACCCGCGTCCGCTCTTCAGCTCGCGGGCTGTGTCAAGCACGAGCAGGATCTCTTCCGTGGACAAATCCAACATCGAAAGAAAATGCCGACCTTTCAGTTTGCCGCTCACGTGATCCTCTCTGAGAATGGGTTGTTTCTTGGGCATTTTGGCTCAACCCTTTGCGAACAGTCTCGGAACACCCGGCACGATCGCGTGGGCTCCAAGCCCGCGGTTTGGGGGTGTTCGGTGCGCCACCCACAAGGGGCGACCCAAGAGCCTATCCGATTGACCCTTGTGGCACCGGTTTTCAACCGGTGAAACACACGGGTTACAAACCCGTGCCACACTTATTCGAATAGATCCCAAGGATCATTCCGTCCGCTGGCGTCGTTGCTCGGCCTCCTCTCGGAGGTGCGCGATCAATGCGAACCAATGATCCGTTACGTCGGACAACTCGTATTGCAGGATGTCGGCCAGGAGAACATGGTCCTGAGCCTGAAGCGCCTGTTTGATCTGTAGAAGCGTTTGCTTGGGTTGGCTGATGACCTCCAGCATCGGACGATCGTTGATCGTTGTGTGCTCGACGTCGAGTTGAAGAATCTGGATCGACTTGCCGACGGCGTCATGAACCTGCTGCCAGGTCTTCAAACACTGGCCCAGCGTCTGGACAGCCTCGGTGGTTTTGCCGGCGCTTAACTGTTCGACGACCTGCTCACAGGCTGTTTCGGTTTCCTGTAGGGAGGTGGACGCCTGGGACATGGCGTCGATCACCAGCGTCTCTCGTGTACTGGTGAACAGCTCGACGCGCTCAAAGGAAGCAGCCGGTTGTTCCAGCGTGGCCGCCATCGAATCGCCCACAATGTCATTCCCGTCGCATCGGATGCCGACGACAATGTGGTCGGGCGCGCCGAGGCTGGATTGAACCTGCATCAGCGCGTCTTTCAAGGTTCCCGTGCCGGCGGCTTGGTCGTCGACACGGTTTCCATCCACGAAAACTTCCACTGGTGTCTCCCGCAAAAGGTTGTGTCAGCTTCCTGATTGAGTCGGAAACGGCGGCGGAATCTTCCACTCGCCCAGGAGGGACACCATGTCCGTCACGCCCAGAGGCCGGGGTAGCGCGTAGAGCTCTCCGAAGCGCACGCCCACGGTGCCCCCCTCAGCCCCCGCTGCGCTTCGAACATAATGCTCCAATCCCGCAAAGCGCTTCTTATCGAACTGCGAGCCATAGCATTGGATCGCCTCAATCTTTTGATCCATCGTATCGGTAATGTCCACAACAAACTGACTGTGGTAGTGGGTGACTTCCGCCGCGATTCGGATGGGGCGGTATACCAGATGGTCGATTCGAAAGGGCGGCGTCCCGTCGAAGCGGTCGTCCCACTTGGTAAGCTGTGAGTAGAACCTGGCGGCCTCGGCGATAAGCTGCCCCTGGTAATGATCGGGCGAGGCCGCCGGAGTCCGTCCCGCCATCGTTACGAGAACCTTGGGCTTGTAACGCCTAAGTGAGGTGGCCAGGGCCATGCGCGCCTCGGGGCCGTCCATCAGGACGCGATTCGTGAGCCCCAAGACCTCACTAACCTCCACCCCCAGCACCTTGGCGGC
Source organism: Planctomycetota bacterium (assembly GCA_022563615.1). Lineage (GTDB taxonomy): Bacteria > Planctomycetota > Phycisphaerae > UBA1845 > UBA1845 > JADFMZ01. The sequence goes on along the minus strand of JADFMZ010000005.1, from coordinate 4,185 downwards.
GGCCTCCATTTCCTTCATGCGAATCTCGGGCGTTCCGCGTGGCGTCGGTTCGCCGTTGGTCATATGGATCATGCCGACTCGATAGCCCAGCTTGACAAGCTTGGCGATCGTCCCGCCCATTCCGATTTCGAGGTCATCCGGGTGGGGAGCCGTAAAAACGATGTCAAGGGTGGAGTCGCTCATGGATACGTTATCCGTGGTTTACTCCGCAATATTGCGTTTCACCGGTTTTCTGATGAAAGTCGCGACGCTTATGAAACGCGACACTTGGGAATACAACCTTCTCACAGACGCCACCAAGGTATCGCACGATCTGATGCCCGACAAGCGCTCTCGACCGATCGGATGTAAGGTCGAGATTGGGGAAGCGGCTGCAGGATGCACCCGGGATCCGGTCAACCCACTGGCGTCGAAGCCGTCAAATCGCTATAGCAGTAAGATGGCGTCGGGCTGAGGCCGACCCGACGACCTTGCGCAGCGAACCATTGGGGGTTCCGATCCCGCTTTCGCTGGACAAAACCTGTACGGATGGTTGGTCCATGAGCCGCAGCGAAATACAGGATTGTGACCGCCAGGAAATGGCTGAGTTCATCGATCAGCACTGGTACGGCAAGCTGGTCATCACACTCGGCCGGCAGCATTACCCGCACAAAGAGCAGGGGTTCATTGAGCGCCATGAGGGTCGGATTGCCGGCGTGCTGACCTATCGGGTCGATGAGGAGGGGATGCAGATCCTTACCGTCAACAGCGCGCTGGAAGGGCGCGGCGTCGGTTCTTCGCTGATGCTCGACGCTACGGAAAAGGCCCGCAAGCTGGGCTGCCGGCGCATCTGGTTGACCTCGACCAACGAAAACCTTCGGGCGATCGGGTTCTATCAACGCCTCGGTTTTCGCCTCGTGGCTGTTCATCTGGACACCGTGGAGCAGATGCGCAAGCTCAAGCCTCGGATTCCAATGACCGACGCGCGTGGCATCCCCATTCAGGACGAGTTCGTGATGGAGCTGAAGCTCGAACCCTACCTGGATGCGTAGGGCCGTGCTTGGGAAGCCTCTTTCAGAGCCGCGCCCGTGAGGAAGCGGTTCGGTTTCGGGTGTGAAACCCGCTCCCTCACGGTCGCGGCTCGGTTTGTAATGACCCTTTTAGACGCGCGGGTGCCCCACCTTCTCTGAAGGTGGGGGCTGGATGATACGATAAGGTCCGACGGCGACGTGCGGATCATCGTGCGGCCCACCTCGAAACAAGGTGGGCCACCCGCCCGACGACTCAGTTGTTCGTGAAATGGGCTTTTTTACACGCACTGAGGCTCGCCTCGGGATTCAGCCATTGCGCAATCCCATGGCCGGCTCCTACTGACCGATTTGGGTTCATGGGGCTTGGCATCGGGCTTATCGGACCCAGTTGGGGGGTGGGGGTACGGTACGAGGAGTGGTTCAAGTAGCCCCGGTCAAACTGCCGGCATATAGTGCATCGGCTGCCGTTGCGGTGGACGCACCGTTTGCAGCAGTCGAACAGGAGCGTCTCCATGCACGACCCGACTTCGTTGGAAATCTCACGCGAGCAGTGGCGGCGCAACCGGGCTGACGCGATTCGGGATCTGATCGACCAGTACGCCTCCGGTGACCACGGCGACCTCTTGTCGCAGATGTTCGTAACGATTTGCCGTCTCGCAGCCGACGGCGCCGACCGGGGTGAATTGAAGATCCTCAATACGGCCCTTCGGGAGCTGCGCTACGCCTTTAAGGTCTTCCGCCCCTACGCGGGTATCCGTAAAGTGAGCATGTTCGGATCGGCCCGCACGCCGGAAGATCACCCGCAGTATCTTCAAGCCAAGCAGTTCGCCGAGTTGATCCAGGCCCGGGGCTGGATGATTATCACCGGCGCGGGCGACGGGATTATGCGTGCGGGAAATCACGGAGCCACCCGAGACGCGAGTTTCGGCGTGTCGATCAGCCTGCCGTTTGAGCAATCGGCCAACACGATTATCGCCGACGACCCCAAGTTAGTGAATTTCCGGTACTTCTTCACCCGCAAGCTGGTCTTCCTCAAGGAGGCCAACGCGATCGTGCTGTTTCCCGGAGGATTCGGCACTCAGGATGAGGGCTTCGAATCCCTGACTCTGGTGCAAACACTCAAGACCTCCCCTACGCCCATCGTGTTGTGCGATGAGCCCGGCGGCACGTACTGGCAGCACTGGCAGGAGTATATTCGGGCGGAATTGCTCAGCGCCGGGATGATCGGTACGGACGACCTGAACCTGTTCTTCCTGACCGATCGGGCTGAGGACGCCGTTGCGGAAATCCTGAAATTTTACAAACGCTATCACTCATCCCGCTATGTGGGCGATCAATTCGTCATCCGGATGGAAAGGCCGCTTTCTTTGGAAACACTCGCAGAGATCAACGACACCTTCGCCGATATCCTCAAGGAGGGAACGTACGAGCAGGCGCCCGGCCCCCTGGAAGGGGAAGACGGCGAGTTGCCGGAGAAGGCCCGGCTCATATTTGCGTTCAACCGGCAGGACGCCGGACGGCTACGGTGCCTGATTAACAGGATCAACGAGGCTCCATAGAATCCTGTTGGGTGGGCGGTTGCGGATCAACGATGATCCCGATCATCAACCGTTCGCGCTCGCTAGCCGACCCTCATCGGTGTCCTTCGCGGGTGTGCATGGCATGACTTTGGATTCACCATCATCGTCCGAATCGGTCGAGGCGGCGTCCACTGATGACGTCGCGCTGGTGCAAAAGCTGATCGGCGCCTACGACCGGATCCGAACGCAACTGGCCGACGTTATCGTTGGCCAGGAAGAGGTCATCGAACAGCTTCTGATCGCGATGTTCGCCGGCGGGCATTGCATCCTCGAGGGGGTTCCGGGCCTCGCCAAGACGCTGATGATCAGTTCGCTCGCCCGGCAACTATCGCTGAGCTTCTCCCGCATCCAGTTCACGCCCGACCTGATGCCGTCGGACATCACCGGCACGGAGGTGATCGAGGAGGATCGCGGCACGGGAACTCGCTCGCTGCGCTTTGTGAAGGGGCCGATCTTCGCAAACGTCGTCTTGGCGGACGAGATCAACCGCACCCCTCCCAAGACGCAAGCGGCGCTGCTCGAGGCGATGCAGGAATTTCAAGTCACGGCGGCGGGTTTTCCACATAAGCTGCCTCGCCCCTTCTTCGTGCTGGCCACGCAGAACCCGATCGAACAGGAGGGCACCTATCCGCTCCCCGAGGCGCAGCTCGACCGATTCATGTTCAAGGTGCTGGTGGATTACCCGTCAGAGGAGGAGGAGTTCCAGATTGTCAAAAGAACGACCGTGCCCCTGGAATCGACCGCCGGGAGAACGCTGAAAGCCCAGGAAGTGATGGAGCTTCAGGAGATCGTCCGTCGCGTACCCTGTGCCGATCACGTCATTCGTTACGCGCTGAAGCTCGTGCGCGCCACGCGTGTGGACAAGGGCGACGTGCCCAAGTTCGTCACGGACTATGTATCGTGGGGGGCGGGACCGAGGGCATCGCAAAACCTGGTGCTGACCGGCAAGGCTCGTGCGATTCTTCAAGGGCGCTATTTCGTCGCGACGGAGGACATCCAGACGGTGGCCCGCCCCGTCCTGCGCCATCGAATCCTGATGAACTTCAACGCCGACGCCGACGGCGTCCGCAGCGACGACATCATCGACCGTTTGCTCGAAACGCAGACCGTGAGCCCGGCGGCAACCATGGATGACGCAATGGCTGGGCGAGTGTTCAAATAAGGAAAAAGAACTCGGGCTCCGCTCGACCCGAAGGATGTGGCAGGAAGCGGTCCGGTCCGGTGTGCGAGAACCGCTCCCTCACGGTCGCGGCTCAGTTTGTAATGGCGCTATTAGACACGCCCTCGGAGATTTTCCAACCGCTGATTAACTGTCCGGCTCGAAGGTAAAATCGGCTGCCTTGGTCTCGTCCACAGCAAGTTCCACCGTCGTTGTCTGCGTGCCGAACTCCTCGTGCCACGCCTCGATCACGTATTTCCCCGGCGGCAGGCCCTTCAACTCAAACGTGCCGTCCTTGCCCGTCACCGAGAAAAACGGATGGTTAAACACGCCGATTCGGCACCCCATCCAGGGATGCACGTCGCATTTGACCTTGAACATTTCCTCCTTGACCAGCATCAGGTTCTGCACCATCCCCTGCTTGGACTGCGTGAAG
>JADFMZ010000212.1 GCA_022563615.1 Planctomycetota bacterium | reverse complement strand
CACGCAAGGCGTACTTTGCCCGTTCGGCCCAGTTCCGCGCGGCGGAAATCGGTTCGCCGAGCAACTTTATCGTATCGAAGCTGGGTCGATAACTTTCCTTTCGTGCATCCTGTCCCTGGTGCTTGGCTGCCTGTACCTCAATCCACTGGTATTTCTTGTATTGCTGACTGAACGGTAGATCGCGGAAGTTGATCGGGTAGAGACGGACGAAGCTGCCGTCCTCACGGACACCGGCGGTACAGACCAGTTCGTCGTACTTGGCCGACGGGATCGGGTACGTCTTCACAGTGATGAGGACCTTCATACGTTCCATGTTCCGCCGTCACTGATCGGAAGGTGCTTTACTTTCAAGCCCGTTTCCCGTGCTACTGCCTCTGCCAAGCGGGACCGATGACAGCAGCGCACGTCAGCCTCAAAGCATAGGAGTGCGGTTGGCTCCGCGCGAACAACGTCTGACAGTTCCGTGATGCCCGCAATGTGCTTGGGGAGGAGTTCCTTTTCATAACGATCAAGAAGCCTCTGATAGGTCGAGAATCCAGAGAGGTGTGACCGTAGGTGGCTAGGAATTCCAAGCTGCGGAAAGTGCCGATAGGCGAGCCCTAGCTTGGTCGCGATCCCACTGAGCGAGGTACGGGCAAAGCCATACTTCCGCGAAACCGGATTTGCTCGCACGTCGGCTATTCCCTGGATTCCAGCACGCAGAAGGCGATCAAAGAAGGCATCCACGGAGACGCCTTCGTACCCAGCGGTATAGACGGCGGGCGGAGCGCTGGGGAGTTTCGGCATTGTCGCCGGGAGTAGGTCCGTTAATTTGCTCTTGGTTGCGTACCACGGATAACGGGCATAAACGTGTCGAATGAGCGCCTTTTGAGTTATTGACGCGTAGCGAGATGTTATGTGCCTGACGGAAGATCGAACGGAACCCGGTAGCTCTTCGACTAGTGCCCGAGTTTCGCGAACCAGACACTTTGCGAGGCTGAGTCTGTCGTCGTCCTGAACGACGTAAGATTGACGTTCCAAGGCCTCGATCTCGCGGTAGAGTGCAAACGAGAATGGACCGAATTGGTACGGTACGAAATCGTAGAACGTAGCGTCTGTCCCAATGTCCGATTCCACTCGGAGCAGGAACGATAACTTGACAAACATCGTTCGGGAAAGTGGTTTCGCCGCGCTCTCCAGAAGGGCCAACATGATTTTTTGCCGTCTTAGCATATCTTCGCTCTTGCTCGGAGGATTACACACATCACGATCAAGCCACTCTCCATCGAAGCGACGGGTGGCCCAAGTCTTCAGACCTGGGGTCTCGATTCCGTTGTCATACGGCCGCATCCGCCGGGGCGACCATCTCACTGATCGCTGTCGGCTGAAAGCTCCCGGCTTCTACACCCAAATCGTCGTGATGGTCGTTTCACTCCGCGGGTTCGCTTCGTCGCGAGTGCTGAGCCACCGTAGCATGTAGTGGGCCGCCTTGCCACCGTCCGCAGCCATGAACTCGGCCACGGCGGGGGTGCGGTGATCAGTAACAGGAAGCGCGGCTCGCCCGGCCGCCTCGGTTCGCTCGCTCATCGCGCGGCGACAGCCGGTTGTCGCAGCGCCTGCCGCACGGCCGACACCACGGTAGACACTTCCAGATCCGTCATGCACTGGTGGTCGAATTGGCACTGCGACATTCTGCGCAGGTAGCAGGGGGCGCATTCGAGATCCAAACGGACTACGTCATGGCTGCGACGGTAGGGACCGGTTCGATCGGGGTTCGTTGGGCCGATCAGGCAAACCAGCGGGCGCTGCAGCGCGACGGCCAGGTGCATCGGCGCGGAATCATGGCACAGCACCACGTCGGCAAGCTCGATGACGGCGGCCATCTGGCCAAGGGTGGTCTTGCCCGCCAGGTTGATCGGGCGCAGGCGGCAACCGTGAAAGATTCGTTCGCACAGTGCAGCCTCATCGGGACTGCCCAGTAGAACGCATCGCAGATCGCCGCCGCTTTGCAGTTCATTCATCGTCTCTGCGAAACGGTCCGACGCCCACATCTTCGTCTCCCATCGCGCGCCGGGGACGACGGCCACCAAGCGGTCCTTAGCCTCATGCCCGGCGCAGCGGAGCAGCGCGCGGGCCTCGGCGCGCAGATCGTCCGTTACGTTCAGGTCGAAGCGAATTGGAACGTGCTCGAATCCCAGAAGCTGTGCGACCTGATAGTTGCGATCCACGGCGTGGGTATTCTCCGGGGCGCGGGGGGTCTTATGCGTGTAGAAAAACCTGGCCCCTTCACGGGCGTTATGAAGCCCGATGCGCACCGGCGCGCCGCCGGCCCAGGCTAAGAACCCGGTGCGAAAAAGCCCCTGAAGATCAATCACCATTTCGTATCGCCGTCGGCGAAGCGCCGAAACGAATTCGATGAATTGTTTGGTAACCGAAAGGCTCGTTCCGACTCGCCCGAAACGGCGGCGATCAAAAAGAATCAGCTCATCCAGATCCGGGTGACCGCTCAGCAACGGTGCAAACGAAGATGCGATAAGCCAATCGATGCGGGCGCTGGGAAAGCGGGCCCGCAGGCCATGCAACACGGGCAGGGCATGGATGATGTCGCCGAGCGAACTCGGTTTGATCAGAAGGATCCGGTCAAAGGATCGATCCGACAAACCGGCGTGTGGGCGGGGGCGAGTCGTGCAAAGATGGTCTTTGCGGTCCACGCGGGGCGCCTACGTTTGGAGAGACACCCAATGATCGTCGCCGGCCAACACCTGGTTCGGGCGAAATCGGGCCTTGTAAGACATGGTTTGGCTGCCTGCCACGTAATATCCCAAGTAGTAATAGGCCAGCCCCTCCCGCCGGCAGTTCTCAATTTCCCAAATCGCGGAGAAGGTTCCCAGGCTTCGGTCAGCCAGGTCCGGGTCGAAGTACATGTAGACGGAACTGTACCCATGTCGGCATCGATCGGCGATGCTCACGCCGATCAGGCGCTCGCCGAGATGATAACAAAACTCGCGGGACTCCATCGGGGAATCATACAGGAAATCCACAAAGGCTTCGTAGTCGCGCGACATCGCGCTGTCATGCTGGGTATCGAGATAGCGTTGAAACAGGGCGAGCTTTTCCTGCGTAGGGTTCGGGTCGCCCGACTCGACCCGAACGTCGGCGTTTCGGCGTATTACTCGCCGCATCGATCGTGTCGGCGTGAATCGTTCAACCAGAACGCGAAGCTGGCGACATTCCTGACACCCCCGGCAGCGGGGGCGGTACAAAACCCGCCCGCTTCGACGAAATCCACGGGCTAACAGCCGTTCGTACAACGCGCCGTCGAGATGATCCGTGGAGTAGCTCTCCGCACGAAACATCCGCGCGTCGAGGTATGGGCAGGGCGTTTCAGCCGACACGTATCGCAGGGAGTCGTACTCGGCCTGCGGTGAGCTGATCGGCTCATTGATAAATGGGCGTTCGTTCATGGCCTTCCGCATCATTTTATGGACCGAGCCCCGTCATCGGCAACAAAAGCCCCGGCCAAACTTGCTCGCAGCCCCAGACCGCCAGCGGCGGTAGAAAGATTCCCGGTAAGAGGTTGGCCACCGGAATCCGCTTGATATCCAGAATCATCAAGGCTGTTCCCAGCAGGATCACCCCGCCGACCACCGTCATCAGAGAGATCGAGACCTCGTCCAGCGGCTCAGCCACCGCATAGGCGAGGATCGACAGGCCGCCCTGGAAGACCAGTACCGTTGCGACGCTGGCCAACACGCCCCATCCCAGCGCCGCCGCCAGGGCCAACGAGCAGAACCCGTCCAGCAAGGCCTTGACGTATAGGAGGCTCGGATCGCCGTGGGCACCGTTGTTCAGACAGCCCAAGAGTGTCAGCGGCCCGACACAGAAGATGACGCTCGCGGTCAGGAACCCTTCGGCGAAGGTGTGGCCTTCTCCCCGCGAAAACCGCCGGTGAATCCATTTGCCGATGGACTCAATGCGTTCGTCCAGCTTCAGGGCGGTCCCGATGATCGCACCGATCAGCAGGCAGGCGATCATGACCATGGCCAACCGTGCGCCGTAGGTTCGCCCGTCGGCCATCGCCGGTCCGAACCGCTCCACGGTTCGTGCGAACCCCAGCACCGCTGAATCCACGCCCAACGTAATCGTGACCAGCCCGAGCGATTGGAGCACGATCAGCCGATAGCGCTCCGGCAGCCGGGGACCGATCAACACGCCGGCGAGGCTGCCCAGCGTCACCGTAACGGCGTTGACCATCGTGCCGTTCAGGATCGACCACATAGCGGTTCCTGCGTATTTGCCTTCTGCTTCTCAAGGACTCGTTCGTAAATTGTCTGCAATCGATGGGCGATCGTATGCCCCGCGAGAATCATCCGGCGCGCCTCCTCAGTTTCATTCGAGTGCCTCTGAGATTCGGAAAGAAGCGACCGTATCTTCGCGGTCAACTCGCTCCCGGTGCGGTATGGATGAAAGAACGGCTTAAGCGACGCCAGACCGGGATGATCCGTCGAAAACGCCTGGTTGCGGGCCCGGTAGATCACACGGGCGCCAGCGGCCAGTGCATTCAGCGCGGTTTGGATGGATGGGTCGGAGGCTTCCGGCAACACGACGATCCGCGATGTATTGAACACTTCATTCAGTTGAGCATCTGTGGGGATTCTTCCACAAACCGTGATCCGCTCGTCTGCACAAGCGGGCCAGTTCATTCCCCAGACCGCCACGCGACACCCCGAACGACGCACACTCCGCACCGCCGCCTGGCCGATCGCCACGGGCGCAATGCACGTTCGGATCAACGTGAGAAAACGCTGACGAAGATTCTCGTCCTGCAACGCAACGCCGCTTCGCGTTTGCGCTTCGTCCAACCATTCACCCGCCCGTGAGGCTTCGTAGGCGTCCGCCTTGTGCGAGGCTGCATCCTGCAGGGCGCGCCAAAGGGCCACGTGGCTGACCAGAGTAATTCCGCAGGCTTCCGCGCGATCGTCGGGCAGATCCATGAGAACGGCGACGTCCGATCCGGGAGGCGTCGCGCAGGCTGAAGCCTGCGGCTCGGGTTCGTCGGTTCCACGGTGGATCGGATAAAAAACGGTATCGTCCGCAGCCGCTTCGCAGAGCTTGATGCGGTCGGCGGGTGTGCCGGACGCCACCATGGCCTTACGCGCACCAGGAGAGGGCGCAAAGACCAGATCCCACGGACCCAGCTCCACGGCTGAATCCGACGCTACGGCGCATCCCGGCGCGTACCAAGTGGCCATCGGCAAGTCCTGCGGTAGCAGCGGTCGAATCCGCCCCGCGCCGCTGCCCAGGATAAGGATCCAATCCGCGCGCAATCGTTCGACGGCGCGGAAACGTGCCGCGATGTGGCACTTGCCCGGGGAGTCGGGAACGCAGACCTCATGCGGCCAGTGCAACGTAGTCAGGGCCCGGGCGACCCGGCGGGCGTGCTCGACCACGGCGGGCGTCGGATCGACGCTCAAGACAGCCACCCGCGGCGCGCCCGCCGCCGGCTGCCGAGCTTGCGCATGGATCGCCTGCACCGAGGTCTCCAAAATCTGGGATTGGACCTGAAGGGCTTCGGGCACCGCCTGCTCCACCCGCCGCTGCAAATCGCCCAGTTGGGACGCGGACACCTGCGGTACCGTCAGCATATGCGTAGGCTGCTCATAGCCCGGATAGGTTTGGAAGAACTGTCGCAGGTCGTCCCGCAACCGCTCCGTCAGGATGAACACCAGCCGACCGCCGGACAGCAACGCCGAGTAATCATGGAGGTGCAACGCAAGTTTGATCGGAAGCGGGCTCGTCTCCAGCACAAAAATTGCGCAATGATTCGGAATCCTGCGGGCCACTTCGAGCGGTTCCATTCCGGTCAGGATTCCCGGAAGCCAGACGTTGCCCCCGTCGCGCCGCAGCCCGGCAAAAATTTCCACCGTGCTGATCGTCGGCATGGACGAGCGTCCGAACCACTCGTCCCGGCCATCCGCTCCCGGAAGTCGAAACGTATCGCTCCCGTCACGCCCCTTGGAGGGGACGATCGCTTCGGGGATAGCCGTCGCTTCAATTCGGGCCCCGATGTC
>JADFMZ010000211.1 GCA_022563615.1 Planctomycetota bacterium | reverse complement strand
AGGGCAGCGCGGCGCCGGCCCACCGCGCAACCGCGTCAGCCTCGAAGTCACTGACGTGGCATACCGGCTCGGCTGGGTCAATCGGCCGAATGCCCGATAGCGTGAAGTTCCACCAATCCTCTTCGCGTTTTTCCCAGTAAAGCGGAGCCCGCCAACCCTGCTCCCGAACGGTGGACCAGCCTTCAGAGAGCCAGAACTCCGGCCTGTCGTACCCGCCGTCCTCAATGAACTCCAGATACTCGGCGTTGGTGATGAGGCGCGTGGCCAGCTTAAACGCATGAACGAGCACCTTATGTCGCGGATGCTCGTTGTCGTAGCTGAAGCCCTCGCCCGTGGATCCGATCGAACGCGGGCCCTCCTCGAAACTCATCCACTGAAGAGGCGCCGTGGATCGACCCGAAGCCGGGTCGGCGCCCCTGTAGGCCGGATACAACGGATTGCAGGAAAACATGTGCTTGATGTCGGTCAGTATCAATTCTTGATGCTGTTGTTCGTGATTCAGGCCTATTCGAATGACCGACGCCATTTCCGACGACTCGCCCACATCTTGGCGCGTTAGCAGCCGACGCATATGTTCGTCTACATAGGCGCGATACTCAAAGATATCCTTCACGGTGGGGCGCGACAGCAGGCCGCGATTCGACCGCGGGAACTGCTCTCCAATGCTGTTGTAGTAGGAGTTGAACAGATAGACGAAGTCGCGGTGGTAGGGACGATAGTTGGGCACGTACTTAGAAAGCACCAGGGTCTCAAAAAACCAGGTGGTGTGGGCAAGATGCCAGCGCGTGGGACTGACATCGGGCATCGACTGGATCACGAAATCTTCGGTCACCAGCGGTTCGCAGAGACTTTCGGAAAACCGGCGGACAGCCTCATAGGACGGCGCCGAAATCGGCGCGGGTGGCGGAGCAAGGGTCCGAGGTTGTTTCTGCGCAGCGACAACTAGGCGGGCAGCCATGGTCAAGTCTTTGCTGTTGCTAAAGGGTTTTGCAGATTACAGGCGTCGGTCCGGGCGAACAGGTTTAGACTGAATCTCCGCTGGGCGTCCAGCCACCGCCGCTGCGGGCGCAGGTCCGCGCTCCGCGCCAACTCATCGATTTCATCCAGCGAATACTTGTAGGAATATCCCGTGTGAATCGACTCGTTCCGGGTGAAGGGTACGTTCAACGCCAACCGATCGATGCGCACGGTCTGCTCCACCTTGCTGACCAGATGCATCTCCACCCTTCCAGCCTCTTCGTCGTAGTGGACACGGTGATCAAACGATTCCAAATTGAAATCCCCGTCCAGCTCCCGATTGATCCGAACGAGAAGGTTCTTGTTGAACTGAGCCGTCACGCCCTGCGAGTCATCGTAGGCACGCTCCAACACGTCGCGGCTCTTGCGAAGATCGATCCCCAAGAGCAAACGGTCGGATTCGGTCATCGTATCACGGATCAATCGAAGAAAATCACGCGCCGCCACACGATCGAAGTTCCCGATACTCGAACCCAGCCAGAGAAAACACTTCGGTTCGTCCAATGTGTTCTCGGCGAAACAAAGACCCTTACGGTAGTCGCCGGCCACCGCGGTAATCTCCAGTCCGTCGAACGCCTTGAGCAAGGCGACCGACGTGGTTCTCAGCATTTCGCGCGACACGTCCACCGGCACGTAGTGCAGCGTTTCTCGGTCCGTCAGTATGGCCTCGATCAACACTCGCGTTTTGGCGGAACTACCGCTACCCAACTCGACGAGCGTGGTCGGGTCGGGAAGGAGATCGCAGATCTCGCCGGCGCGCTCGCGCAGAATCTCGCGCTCGGTCCGCGTCACGTAGTATTCGGGAAGATCGCAGATTCGCTCAAACAGCAACGAGCCGGTGCGATCATAGAGGTAGCGGCAGGGCAGGTGCTTCGGCGACGCCGTCAAACCGATCCGCACATCCCGAGCGAACGCCGTCTGATCTTCCTTCTCGGTCTGATCGACGAAGGTAAATCGCTCGTTTATCGTATGAGCCAGGCTCGTCATGGATCAAAGCCCCAACAACAACCATCCTAGCCAATCCGGGGATGAGGATCAAGCCGAAGACGGCTCGAACAGGTCTGCTTCCACATCGATCCCCACAAGTTCCAAAACTCATTGTAGTACGGCGGCACTAGATGACCACATGACATGCCATAAGCCACTACTTGGCTAATAGGTCATGGCAGAGCAGACCCGGTTGTACGGGGCAGCACGAGCCCGGAGAACAGCCGCCCCAACCGGTAGGTTCCGAAAGCAAGCAACACCGCAACAACCATTCCCACAAAGACGATCAACAGCCCGACGGCGATCTCGCCGACACCCTCCAGGCCGCGTTCCCCGGGTCGAGTCACCACCTCGGTTAGAAGTTTGATTACATCATCGGAGCGGAGTTCATTGAATGCTGGTTCAGCCGGCGCCTTTGCTACCTCCGGCTCCGGAGCGTCCGAGGCGTGTGCCGAATCACCCGCGTCCGACCCGATCGTCCAGGTGACCACACGCGTCGTGATGATCGACCCCATTTCATAGTAGTCACCGGGTAAATTGTAGAACGGCGCCAGGCCCAGGACGATCCCCAGGCCAAACACAACCGGCCGGCGCCGTCGGGTCGCCAGGCGGATCAGCGGCACGCCGATCAGCACCGTCAGAAGATAGGGCATGAAATCTGTGGCCAGGTAGATCAGATCGGAGCCTTTCCAGTCGAAGCCGGAAAGGCGCCCGGCGTACTCTCCGCCCGACACGACAAATGGAAAAACGCGGGCCACCAGGGCTCCACCGTAACGCCGAGCGATCTCCAACTGCTGCACCTCTCCGCCGGCCAGCACACATCCCAGCACGTGCAGGAGTTCGTGGATGGGGACATAAATGAACCACGCAACGATCAGCGTAGCCATCATCAACCCCATGGCGCGGATCGGACTCTTGACCGTCACGATCGGTTCGAGACAGGCCATTACGTCATCGAAAGGTTGTCGAAAAAAGGATCGCATGGGGGTTTCACCTCATCCGGCGTTACGACCGCCTGCTCCGACACAAGATCCTGCGATCGCGCTTCCGCACGGTGTACAGCCAGCGATTCTAACGGGAAATCGCTGCAAAGCGTAGGAAATTGTCAGAGGCCCGTTGCGGGTGCGATCCATAGATTGACGTATCGGGCGGCTTATCGGTACGATCGCCCCGGCGAGGCGCCTGACGATTCCGTGGTGCGGCGCGGTTTCACGGATCAACGCACGGTCGCGGGCGCGTTTACGATTGGACTAAGTTGAAATGTTTGCGCGCTTGATGATCCTTCATGCGCGGCCAAGAGCAAGGACGATAGGGCCATGATCGGTTGGAAGAACTATTTCGTTCAAAGGGCTTTTCTCGCGACGCTGGTCGTCGGTCCTTACGCGGCGGCGCAGGAGGCTGACTCTTTAGAACCCACGCCTAACGCGGACGCCGGAACTCCCATCCCGGCTGAGCGGATTCTCTGGCATATACCGGACCCGGAATTGGATCGAGCCCAAGCGCTCGAGCGCTTGCAGGCGGCGCAGGAACGGGGCGACAAGCTCGCGGTTCGACATGATCGCCGCGTGTTGGACCTGGTCGATTCGATACGGCGCCCGAACCAGATGCACCTGTCGCTGGAGGAGGTTCTTCGACGAACGCTGGCCAACAGCTACCTGATCGAAATCTCCCGTACGAACCCGGCGGTCGAGACGACGCGCGTCGTCGAGGCGGAGTCGGCCTTTGACGCCATCTTCTTCACGAACCTTCAGAAGAACAACATCGACCGCCCCTCCGGCTCGCAGTTGCTCTCGACGGATTTGGATCTGTTCTCGCTCAACAGCGGGGTGAGCAAACGCCTGGCCGTTGGCGCCGTCGTGCAGGGCCGCTTCGACTTCAGGCGCACCAAGACCAACCTGGCGTTTCAACAGCTTAACCCCGAATACACGACCAACCTGGTTTTGGAGGTTCGCCAGCCGCTGCTGCGCGGGTTCGGCATTGACTTCAACCGTTCGTTGATCGTGCTTCGACAGAACGACCGCAAGACCAGCTATTGGGCGTTTCGGCGCCAGGTGCGCGACATTCTTCGACAGGTGGAGGAGCTATACTGGCGTATCGTTCAGGCCCGTCGGGACGTCGTCATCAGCGCCCGCCTGTTGGCGGACTTCGCGCAAATCCTTGAGTACCTCGAGGCGCGCAAGACCTTCGACGTCATCCCCGTGCAGCTCAACGCCACCAAGGCCAGCCTGGAGCAAACCCGGGTGGATTTTATCATTCGAGTAGCCTCAGTCTTCGACGCCGAGGATCGGCTGATCGCCGCGATGAACGCCCACGACATCGATCTGGCCGACGACATCGAGATTATCCCGACGGATTCTCCGCAACGGGCTCGGATTCTCGTGGACCGTCTCGCGGAGGTGCAGACCGCACTGGAGAACCGTCCTGAGATCAAGGAGCAGCAACTGGCGGTGGCCAATGCCGGGATCGCGGTCGGCCGGGCTCGAAACGCCGAGCTGCCTCGACTGGACGTTACGCTTCGCCAGACGATCGACGGACTGGCCGGCAACGCCGATCGGGCCTTTGACGAGGTCAGCCGGGCCAAGTTCATCGAATACTTCATCGGCATGGAGTTCGAGATGCCGATCGGCAATCGAGGCCCGCGCGCCGCCCACAAGCGCAGCCAACTGCAATACAACCAATCCGTTTCGTTGCTCAAGCAACGGTTCGAGGAAGTGATTCTCGACGTGAACCTTGCGGTGCGGAGGCTGTCGACGGCCTACGACGCGATCGGCCCGAGCTACGAATCGGCCCAGGCCCGCGAGCGCGAAGTCGAATCCCTGGTCGCACGCGCCGAAAGGAAAGACTTTCTGGTTCTGAACAACGAGCTGTCCGCTCGACGGAGCCTGGCCACGGCGCGTCGCAACATGCTCTCAGCCATGGTCGAGTATGACGTAGCCATGATCGACCTCGAACGCGCCAAGGGCACTTTGCTGCCCTACAACAACGTCGTCATCCCCAGGATGGACGACCGAACACCCTAAAGAACCTACCCCATGAACCCATGTGGCACCGGTTTTCAACCGGTGGAACGCACGGGTGCACAGGTTGCAAGACCCGTGCCACACTTTTTGGGATAGGCTCCCAAGAGCGCGGCTATCGTTTTCGCCGCGATTTTTTTGACGGTTTCTTTCGCCGGGCGGCCTTCTTCGTTGCGGTCGCACACTGCTTATCACCCACATCGAAGAGCATCGTCGAATCCGGGGGCGGCTCCTCCCGATCGACCACGATGGTATCCGCCAGGCCCAGGTCGTTACCCATTTGCCGGCGCTGGATGACTTTCCCGTGGTCGTCGAACGCCATGTCAGCCTGGGCGGTGTATTGGTTCGATAGCAGTATCAGCGATTCACGGAAGTCGTCGCGGTTGATGGGCGACATGCTGTGCACCGCGTCGACGACCTCGCCGATATATCGAGTGAACACGTCGCGCCGTTTGGTATAAGCGGCCTTGGTCCGCTTGCGCCGGAGCAAGGTCGATAGTCGGCGAGCGCATTCGGCGACGGCCAGCTTGATTTCCTTGCGAATCTCATCGTAATCGGCGACGGCCTCCTTTCCCTCGGAAACAAACGGCACCCATACGCTGGCCATATGGATGAAAACAACCAGCGGCGCCTGAGGCAGCCCGCCGCCCGGCTGAGACAGACCGTAGTTGTTCCATTTGATATCCGTGACCCCCTTGAACAGCGCGCACGAGCTTTGCTGATACAGCAGCGGAACGCGGTTGGCGAAGCGGATAAGACGCGCCGTCACCGCTTCGCGGTCGCGTTTTCCCGTCTCAACCGAATCGTCGCGCCGATCGCTGCCCAGTTCCCCTCCATAAGCCAGCCCAACCTCAATCTGAAAGGGGTTGCCGCGATAGACCGACGGCGGTCGCGTGCTGGCCGTATAAAACTCCGCCTTAATGCCCCTGAGCAGGCCGCTCAGAATCGCCTCCGCGCCCATCGGCGCCAGGCAGTTGGTCGAGGGGGCCCTTAGCTTCGTATCTTGCAGGGCGCGGTAGACGCGGTGGGCAAC
>JADFMZ010000210.1 GCA_022563615.1 Planctomycetota bacterium | reverse complement strand
GCCGTCGATCCAAACCCTCACCCGCCGACCAAAAGTAAGAGCGCTCGCCGAGGCGATCTTCGTTTTCGAGGAAGAAATAACTGTTGTCACGCACGAACTCTGCCCGCGGAAGGGTCAGCGTCGCGTCCACGCCCGGCGTCAGAAGGGTCGCGAGATCGACCGGGACAATCCATTCCGTGCATGGTTTTTCCTTGAGGATGGGAATGGAATGAACCAGCCTGCCGAAGGCCATAATATCCCAGGTTTCGATCGGACAGTTCTCGATTGCCCCCGGGGGACCAATCACGTCTGGATCAAAGAGGGTGGGGAAATCCTCCCACGATTGTAGATATCCGTTGGCTGCACTTCTGACTTGGAAGTCGCCATTGATCGGCAGGACCAGGCTGTGGACAAAAATGTTCCAGTTGATCTGAGGTGCGAAGTCCGGTTGCAGCGACGGGATACGCGCAAAGCGCGGCAGGTCGGTATCCACGTAGTTGGGATCGCCCAGGCCGTCTTCGTTATGAATCGGCCGAAAGCTTGGCACAGATCCGCTCGGACTCGGCGAGCCGCTCGGCAAGAGCACGATCCCGGAAAGAATCCCACTCGGATTCACGTTGGGGCCTGAGATTCCGGATGAGAGCGGACCCGGGACAGGAGCACTCAGCCGCCCGCCGCCGTTTACGCATTCCACCGCAGCCATCGCGATCGGATCCACAAAGTCGTCGAAGTCGTGGGTGTCGTCCAGGATGGCGATGCAGTCTTCAATCAACCGTTCATGGTTATTCGGATACCCGCAGCACGGTTCGTCGACGTAGTTTTCCCCACCGGGCTCCTTGGATTCCCCCTGGTCAACAATGCGGTCCAGGTTGGTGTCGCGGAAACCCGGGGCGAACTCCAGGCTCAGCAATTCCATGTGGAGTACGTTGCCCGCAGGGCGGCCGAAGTTGCCGTGAACGCCGGTCGCGTAGGGGCCACCGGCGACGCCGCCGTCGCCCCAGATGTTATTGTGAAAAGGAGAGGTCACTTCGCCCAGCGCCTGGTCGCCGCCCCGGTGATACTTCGATGACGGAAGGTCGTCGTGCTCGAGCGGCCCGTCGTAGAAGATCAAGTCGGCCTCAATCCCGTTCAGTTGTTCCGGCAGGATGGCGTCATCGCATAGTGCTACGAAGTTGCGCTCTGCGACCGCGTCCGTTCGGAAATCGACGTCGGTGGTGCCGCAGTCGCCGTCTGCGAGCGCTCCGGTCCCGTCGCCGTTGGTGCCACCACGATCGGCGAAGAAATCCCCGCGCAACGTGATACTCAGCGACTCCATGCGCGGTGTGCCACCCAGGTCTGTCAGGGCGTTCCAATTCGGCGGGGCCGTGCCGTAGCGATCGATCCAGGCCTGTTTGTACCAAGACGGCTCTGCGGGAAAGGCGACAGGAATGCGATTCCCATCCTCGTCCAGCACATACTGCACCTTGGCCGATCCCTCATCGACCCAAAGATCAGGCGGATCGTATTGCACGTGTTCGCCGGCATTACACCGTCCCACCGTGCAAGCTATCTGACTCGGAGTCCCGGCGTTGCACAGGCACGGCGCACCCAGCGGCAGCTTTCCCAGAGGATCATGGCGCACGAGAAGCACTCTGGGGTCGGCCTGGGCGATGACCCGATCCGGATGACCGGGATAGTTCGCCCTAACATAGTTCTTGTAATCGCTGTCCACGACGGTGCCCACGCCGTGCAGGAAGTTCTCAAACGGCTCGACGATGTCGAGCGCTCCGTTGCCGTTGCTGTCGTGATATTCGCACCGGGTAATCAGTGTAGCCGGCCGGTCGGGGGGGCCAAGCGCTTCGCATACCGGCCTGAGGCCGCAAGGACCATCGTCCGTCGCAGCACCAATGCAATTCTCGTCAAAATTGACGAACTGACATTCATCGGGAGTGTCGTCAGTTGTGATCCCTTCGCATTGGTCGCCTAGGACGTCTCTAGGCAGTTCGTCGCGACTGGTGCCGCACAAACCGGCATGTGCCAGGTCGTCCAGCCAGCCTGTCGCTTGGCATGCGGCTGAAACGCACGAGACGTCGCACTCGTCCGGGATGAGGTTTCCGTTGCAATCGTTGAAGGTGAAGAGGACGTCGTCCGGGCGCACGCTAGGCCACGTCATGGCGGGACACGCCTGGTTGTTGTAATCCTGCCCCTCAAAGGTAATACCCGTAGTGTCAACCGTGAACGGCTCACATCCCTTTGTTCCCGGACCGTTCGGACAACAGTCCGGATTGCCGTCGTTGTCGGAATCGGGCAGATAGATGCATGCGGCGGGGGCTTCGGCTATTCCGTTTCCATTGAAATCGATCCAGGGGCCCAGCAGGTCAGGAAGCCCGTCGGGGAGGGGAGCGCCTGTGTCACCGTCGATGCAAATTCTTTGGATGCAGCGGCCTGACGACCCGAGTGGCGCGAAGGGGGCGCAGTCGGTATTCGTACCGCAAGGAGCGAAAAAGTCCATCTGGTTGGTCGCTTCATCCAAGCCATCCCAGATGCCGTCACCGTCCACATCCAAGAAGCGCTCACCCGGCATCCAAACCGGGAAGCTGCTATTGGGCACGGTGTCTTGGCCGCCGTTGGCGTAGGTGGTGCCAACGCCACGGCCCAGGTCAACCCGCACCATCGGTTCCGTATTATCAAACAACTCACCCGCGCCGTAGTTGTAGCGCTCGTTACCGTTGAGATCGACGAAGCTGACTTCTTTCTTCAGCGAGATGGGCCAGGGAAGGCTGAGCCACTCGGTGGCCTTGCCGTTGATTTTGATGTCACCGTAACTGATCTCTTCCCAGTATTCGGCGAACGATGCGTCTTCAAAATAGCGCCGACGGATGATCTCTGGATTGACCAGGTCGTGAGCACAAACGTTGATGCCGTCTAGGTTGGCCACACATTTGGAGGTTGCGCCCGCATCACTACAATCGTCGTCAGACGCGCAGGGAACAGAGCACTCTTCGTTGTCGCAAACTGCGTTTTGCCCCAGATCCCGGCAATCAGTGTCGGCCTCGCAAGACCGACGTGCTTCCTTCGGCGAATCGGCCAGGATGACCAGGAATTGCCGGGTGCCGGCTAGTGCCAGCTCGGTCAAGAGCACGAGGCAAACAAGGGACGCCATGACGATGTACGCCCGGGTTCCTCTCGGCTGAATCCTATTCGTATGCTTGTTCACTTGTTGGCCACTCCCGTCGGGGTGTTCTCGACCCGCCGCGTAGAGCGCTCGAAGCACCCCTGACCCGCGACCGGCCTTGACGGTACGTTCACTCCTGGCACACAGGCGGGACCGACTCCCGAACGTCCGACGTCACCACTACCTGCAAACTACGAGGCGGGTAACGCCCAACGTCCTGGTGGAGCGAGATCCGGTGGGAGGCGTAATACGAATGCCTGCCCTGCCTGGATAACACGCCTTTCGCGTGCAAGCGGTCGGCTGACGCAACCTCGTCCCGACACCAATCGTATCGCTCGCGCCAAGTGTCTGTCAACTTCGGCATTACGCGATAACCGGTCGCCTGCACGATGCAAAATTATCGGCGGCGGGCGACTTTCCCTTGCGCCCGCTCCATCGCAAATTCGTTCAATCCATGCACAACGTGCGATCACCTACGGCGCAGCCGTGCCGTAAATCAGATAGGCCTCACCCGCGTTTTGCACTCCGCGATCGGTGTTCGGATCTCGGCGCGGATCAGCCAGAATGGACCCGATCAGGATATCGGCCCGACCATCGCCATCCACGTCACCGGCGGACGCGAGCCCGAACGATCGGGCGCGACCGGCCTTGGCGGGGTTGCCCCCCTGCCTCACTTCGCCGCCGTCACCACCGCCGATCCGATCCCCCGCGCGTCGCCCGGCAATCATAAACCCGCTGAGCTGCGCGGTGCCTAATTGATCGATGCTGATGGTCATGTCGTCATCACGCTCGCAGACTTCGCCGGTAGCACAATCGATGTCAGAGGTGCAGTGTTTCCCGCTTTGCGTGCAGGTCTTGATGCGATCCAAACGATTGCTGCCGAAGATCACGTACACGATGCCGGCCTGCGACAAGTTGTCGTCGCCGGGCACGTCATCCTGAAACCCGTCCAGGTTCATATCCACGCCGAGTTCCGTCAACTCGTCCACTCCGTCGTTGGGATCGGGATCGAACCTGGGCGAAGCGCCGGGCGCCGCGATGAGCAGGTCGTTGGTTCCGTCGCCGTCGACGTCACCGGCGTTGGCCAGGTTAAACCCAAAGCCGCCGAGCCCGTCGAGCAGATTGCCGGTAATCCGAGCCGCCACCGGGGCGCCGTCAGCGGGACGGCGCGTGGTCAGAAGCGTGTTGATTGAGATTCCGCCTTCAGGGCTAAGGATGTCGCTGCCGCCGAACACGATCAGGATCTCACCGACACCGGCGGAGGCGTTGGGGCTGCTGACCACAAAGTCTGAGATGCCGTCGCCGTTGAAGTCCACGTCGGTGGCAAAGCTTGACCCGAAAGCGTCGAAGGAGGTCGTCGTAATTAACAACCCCTCAAGCCGCTCGGGGTTGTTGGGGTCCAGGGCGAGCTTTTCGAGGACATAGTCGCCCTCCAGCCCCGGCGCCCGGCGATAGGCGATGTAGACCCGGCCTTGTCCGCCGTTGGCCGTCGGGGCGCCGACCGCGAAGTCGTTCCGCCCGTCGTTGTTGTAGTCCTCGATTCCCAGGATGTTGGTGATCCGATCATTGGTGAACCCGGCGATCCGAATTGCTTCGATATTGGGGATCAGCGGAACGGGCCCGCCGCAGTGGCTCGATTCGCCGACAAGGTATTGATGAGGCTTGGGCGGGACGCGCCCGAGCGAATCGCCCGTCCAAAGACTTCGCAAACTAAACATGTAGGCCACGCCCGAGTTGGCGTTCGTTTTGGGCGTGCCGCCACCACTTTGCAACCCATTGATCTCGCCACCGCATTCCGGCGGGTTGACACATCCGCTCGGAAAGGGGCCCATCAGAATCCCGCGTGCGGTTCTGCCCGGAGCCGACACGATCACATCCCCGGCGCCGGAGCCTGTTGCGTTGCTGAGCGTTAATGAAGTTCCAAATTTGTCTCCCAGCCCGACGCCGATGATTCGAGCGCCGAGCGGCTCGAAGGCGACGTTCTGAAAGGTTACGCCAGTGTTATTAGCGGCTTGAAGTTCGGATACGTAGAATCCCGATAGCCGATTCTTCGTTGGAAAATTGAACTCGTCAATCTCGTCAAACAGAAACTGGTGAAGGCCAGGCGAAAACGGAGAGCATCCGGCGACAGCGTCGTTGCAGTATTCGTGCAGGACCGGGTTGAATAGCTCATTCAGGCACTCATGGTCTCGAAAAACGCATCCGTATACGATGCCAGTGTCCCCGTTGTCACAAACGGGATCGCACCGAAAAGCGACAATGCAATCCATGCGAACGCTACAATGGCAAACCCCTCACGCACGCGCAACTCCGCGGCGTTCCGACTCAGCAGTCGCCAACTGAATCCTCCGATGGTTGTGCACAAAATTGCAACACCCAGAAAACTGATCCAATCTGATTCGCCATAGATCACGGCCACAACGGCCGGTACGACAAGTGCGATACCCAGAAAAAACACGAGTGCACCGAGGGTGCTGAGAACAGCCTTGATATCGAGTACCATTTACGGACTGGAAAACAGCCTTTCGGCCTCGTTAATGCTCGATCTGAGAACAAATATATAAGACCTGGATCCGGATTCGATTCGGGTCTCCCCCGTTGCGATCTCGAGATCTTTGCCTTTCCTGACAGCCCCGATTAATATGCCTTTCGGAAGACCCAAGTCCTTGATGGGTTTACGTGTGATCGGGGCTCGAGGCTGTGCTTCGATCTCCAGAATCTCAGCGTCCATTCCATGCACGGAGGCGACGTTCAACACATGTTTCCCCCTCAGATACCCCATGATTTCACGAGAAATAGACAATTTCTTGTTTACCGCCGCATCCAGTCCAATGGACTGCGAGATCGGGATATAAGCGCTCTGAGACAATAAAGCGACTGTTTTCGGAACCTGAAGGTTTTTGGCAAGCAAACATTTTACAAGATTGGAT
>JADFMZ010000209.1 GCA_022563615.1 Planctomycetota bacterium | reverse complement strand
TCGCCGAGGCCGAGTCCCGTGCGGATTACGGCGGATACCGCGAAATCCACGCCGACATCCACGTCACCCGGGCGCAGCTCGCCAAGCTCGCGGGCGATGCGCAGACCATGCACGAGCAATGCGAAGCCGCCATCGCCATCTGCGACGACCCGACCTGCGACTACGCCTGGGCGAAAGAGGACGCATTGGCCCTGATGGTTGCTGGATGAAGCGTTGGCGGAGCGTTCCGCCTGGCGCCCTCGGATTGGCCCCCGCGCTCCGAATTCGCCCGCGGCGTCTGGTTATCCCTCGACCTTGGTTCTCAATGGTTTATTGAGCAGGGGTGGGGCGTTTCCGGTTTGGGTGTTCCAATGGCCGAAGAAGCTGCGCATCAGGATGCCCAGGCGGTAGAAGTGTCGGCGCCAGTCGAAATGGCCGCTGCACAGGGCGAAGACACCCTTCGAGAGGATGCCGGCCCGAAGCAGGCGCATTTTCGTCTTCTCGGTGATGCCCAGCGAGGTCAGATCGATACCCAGGTAGTCCTTGTTGCGGTTCCAGTTGTCCAGAACCTGCTCAGCCGATTTGAGCCCGTGGCGATCGACAATCTCCTGCAGCGGCGCGCCCGGCATCGGCGTGGCGATCGACCAGGTCATGTAGCTCATCCGGCGGAGGAAGAATTGCTTCCACACCCACCACAACGAGTGGCGTATCTCCTTGGGCGTTTCATGCTGGAGCTTTCCATCCTCCTCCCAAAGCTGAAAGGCCATCATGAACAGCAGAACGCGAATCTTGTGCTTCTTGAGGAACTTCAGGCAGTTTTCCACCTGTTCGACGGTGATCTTTTTCTCGATGCCGGTTAGCACCCGGTCATTGGCGCTTTCCACACCCAGATGCACCAGCCACATGTTCATCCGCTTGAACAGGTAGGCCAGCTCATCATCGATTTTGTCCGCTCGCAGGTTGGACTGGAAGAACAGGTCCGTGTGCCCCAGATCGGCGATAGCCCGGCAGACCTCCTTGGCCCACGGCAAGGTAATGTTGATCTCGTCGGAGACGATCTTGATCTCGCGCACGCCGAGTTGGTAGAGCCACTCAACCTCGCGGGCGATATGTTCCGGCGAACGCATGCGGACGAAGGGCTTGGCGGCGCGCCATACGGGGAGCGAACAGAAGGTGCACTTGTACGGGCATCCTCGGCTGATGACGATGCACATCTGCTTGTTCGAACGGCAATAGTGCTGCCCCACGAACTTGGAAAAATCAATCCGGTCCCAGGCCATGAACGGCAGGTCGTCGAGGTTTTCGACCGCGCGCGGACTGGCGGTGCTCAGCGGCCCGTCGGGCGTGCGAATCAAGAGCCCGGGGATCTTGGAGAAATCGCGTCGCCCGGCCACCATCTCGTTAATGATGTCAGCCAGGGTCGGCTCGCCCTCGCCAATGCAGACCAGATCGGCGAGGGTGCTCTCCATGACGCCCTGCGGAACGGATGTCGGATGAGGGCCGCCGGCAATGATGAGCATGTCCGGGAATCGGCGTTTGAGCACGTTGATGGTTTCGTAGGCCACCCGCTGGGTCAGAAACGCGAAACTGATCCCATACAGTTTTGGGCGATGCTCCTCGATGATTCGAACGTGATCTTCGATGGAATGGAACTGGTCCAGAAAGACGATGTTGTCGTCCGTGAGCGGCGTGTTCTCGCGAACGTAGGAGATCAACTGCAAAAGGCCGAGGTTGGGATAGGCCTTGTCGTAGTCGTCGGTTTTGGCCGGCGGGTCCGCCAGGACGATCTTGAAGAGGCGTTTGTCCTGGGTTGAGCCTGGCGACAGGCCCATCTCAGGCGAATGAGGACGAAGATCGAAGGCTACACCCACACATGGCTCCCGGAAAAAGGCCACCCGTTGCCGGGGGCCAGGGCCCTAGCGCCCCCCCCAGGGGCAGAGCCCGATACCCCGAACGGGCAGACGCCGGTAGCTTATCGGTAGCTGGATAACGCGACTGAACAACGCCAAAATGGTGTTGCGGGCTATCGGACACTCGGTGGCGATAAGGGGCTTTGGAGTCCGGTGCGAAGCTTGCGTCGGCCTCTGCGACCGCGTAGCCTCGTTTGGGCTTGGCACCGTGAACCTTACAGGGACGCAATTCGAAATCCGGTTGGTCGATGTCGGCAGTGCCGAGTATCCGGCGGCGCTACATCGAGCACTCGACTTGCCGTGGTCTTCCTTCAACGGCCAGATTCACGCCAGAGCCGCCGACCTGCTGGCCAGTCTCGGAACCCGTCCGCAAGATAACTCGTTCCTAATCAGCGCGTACGATGCCGGGCGTCTGGTAAGCGCTTGCCTGGTTGTCTCATCGCCCGGGGCATCAGCTTTGGTGTATGCGCCGTCGGGCCGTGAGGTCGGTTTTCATCTTGAAGCCACGATTGCAGTTCTTCGTGCCGTGCAGGAAGAGGCCCGTGATCGTGGCCTGGTGCTCCTGGAGTCGCTTCTACCCCCCGATGCGTGCGACCTGCGCCTCGGGCTGAAACAGGCGGGCTTCCGGCATCTAACCCGCCTGCTCTATTTTCGGAGGGGACGTAGTAATCGCGTCGTTGCACCTCGGCGCGCGAATGATCTGAAATGGGTCGGGTTTGCGACCGAATCGACGCCGCTGTTTCACCAGGCGATTCGGGACAGCTACGTCCAAAGCCTTGATTGTCCGGAACTTGCCGGCATCCGTACGGTGGGGCAGGTGTTGGACGGTCATCGCGCCGTGGGCGAACACGATCCTTCGCTGTGGTGGGTGGCGACGCGAGCCGGCGAGCCAGTGGGGGTTCTTCTCCTGAGCCGCATTCCCGCCCGGGACGCATTGGAACTGGTCTACGTTGGAGTATCGCAAGCAGCGCGGGGTTCTGGAGTCGGGGACGCCCTGGTTGAACGAGCGATTGAGGCAGCGGGCGGACCTCGGTCCAGGGTTCTGATGCTTGCGGTTGATGAGCGTAATACTCCCGCGCGACAACTCTACAGCCGGTGGGGTTTCGTGGAGACCCGTGTTCGCGACGCGTGGATTGCAACTCCCCGTCCTGCAAGAGGTTGAGGGTTTTCCGTATCTGCAATCAAGTTGTCCACACACAAGACACGGCTAGTTGGTATCAGTGACCAAAAAAAAATTTGTCGCCGTAACTCCTTACGGGGCGGGAAGCACCGGCGTTTCCGCCGTTGTGGGCGACCGATTCTTATTGACGTCCAAACCTCGCATGGGTATCTTAGGCGTATCGTTATTGGCTTTATGCATGCGGGTTCAGGCGGGGATTGCAGGCAATGACAATCCGTTTGGGCTTCTTGTAGGTCGCTTACAGCCCGTTCATTGGTCGTGGGTATGGTTTCTTGTTTGGGAGGAGTTCTTGTGGTGAAGGTGTGCGCAGAGGACGCCGTCGTGCAGATTGAGTCCCAGGTGGCCGAGGCACTTGGCCCGCAACGATTTAACGTCTGGTTCAAGAACGCGACCCGATTCACTTTGACGCAGGACTGTTTGCGCATCAGTACGCCGAACCATTTTGTCGGCGAATGGATCGAGCGCCATTTCTCAGATGCGATCCACAAAGCCGCCCTGGAGGTTACCGGTGGTGAATGCACGCTGAGTTTTGCGATCGACCCGACGCTCGCCAAAGGGCTGCCCAAGAAACAATCCGACCGACAGGTCGAGTTTATCGCCAACAACCCCGAGCGCCTGGCCCGTGAACATCTCCGATCGCCGAGTTTGCCGGTGCAAGTCGCGCTCAAAGGTCGGATGGAGGATTTCGTCGTAGGAACGTCGAACCGGATGGCCCATGCGGCGGTCCAGGATGTTGTGGAGCAATCGGCGGCTCAATACAACCCGTTGTTCATTCACGGAGGTTGCGGCCTGGGTAAGACCCATCTCTTGCAGGCTGTTTGCAACGGCTGGACGCAGCGCCATCCCCGCCTGCGCTGGCGCTATGTCACCGGCGAGGAGTTTATGAACGACTACGTCTTCGCGGTTAAGGCGCGGGAGATGAATGCGTTCCACAAGCGCTACCGTGATATAGACGCGTTGGTGATTGACGACGTCCATTTCCTGGCCAACAAACGCGCCACGCAAGAGGAGTTTCTGCATACCGTCAAGGCGATCGATACCGCCGGCAAGCAGTTGGTGCTGGCGTCCGACGCCCATCCCAAGATGATCGGTCATTTTTCCGAGTCGTTGGTGAGCCGATTTGTGTCCGGCATGGTCGTGCGTATCGAATCCCCCGATTTTGAAGTCCGCGCCGGAGTCCTGCGACGCCGGGCGGGGCGCCTGAAGGTTGCCATCAGTGAAGCCGTCATCACCTATATCGCCGAGAGCTTTTGCGCCAACATCCGAGAGTTGGATGGGGCGCTCTTGAAAGTGGTCGCCCAGGGTCATGTGACCGGGCAACCCATCACACGGGCGCTGGCGGAGCGAGCCATTCGCGACGTGATTCGCCAGACCGCCCCGGTCGTCATGCTTTCTGATATCGAGAGCGTGGTGGCCATTTACTTCGGTCTAACGCCGGCCGATCTCCATACGTCGCGGAAGTCACGGACGATCGCCCTGGCACGTGGGATTGCGATGTATCTCGCGAGAAAGCACACGGACATGAGCTTTCCGGAGATCGGCCGTTTCATGGGCAACAAGAACCACTCCACGGTCATTCTTGCCAGCCGCCGGATCTCCAAGATGCTGCAGGACGGCACTGCGGTGAGCTGGATGACACCGGAGGGGTGCAAGGAGCAAGACCTGGGGTCCATCGTCGCGGCGCTCGAGGAGCCGTTTATTACTCCGCCGTCACTCGGCGACAAGACCCGAGCGGATCGCCCGAAGCAAGCAGCCGGCAGTTCACAACCAGCCGGTGGGGTACCGCAGGCGGTTGTTTCGGGGTCGGCGTAGTCTCACTCTCCAAGCCGAGGGTTCTGGTCGAACTCAGGCCTTGCCATCGGGTTTGCCGTAACACTCTGCCGGTTGCCTCGCCGTTGAGTCAGCCTTCCGCTTGAGGAACAGCGTGTACGCCTTTTTCCCGCCCACCCGAGGCGACTTCGTCGACGACTTCTGCATCGACCTCAAAGATGTGGCCGCCTTCCAGCACTGCATGACCGCATCCAACAGCGACCCGGACTTCCTAGCCACCTGCCTGGCGGTCTTCGACTTCAACGCCAATGGCTGCATCGACCTGACCGACTTCGCCGCCTTCCACTCAACCCTTACCGGTCCCCAGCGCTAGACGGATCGCTCCGGGATAAGGGTTCAGCGCATTTCGCCCACGCGCGGAGTAGAATAGGTGGGGGAGTCGAATGAGGAGTGGGCCCATTCAGCGAAACGGTATATCGTGCATTCTGGTCGCGTTGACGACGGTTGTCGGACTCGTGGGGGCCGCGCAAGCGGGGTCGTTGCGGGTGATCGCCAAATACGGCGACCCGGCGCCGGGCAGCGAGGGCAACTTCCGTACTTTCCTGCAGCTCGGCGGGGCGGACCCGGCCATCAGCGGGCGTAACATCGCCTTCGGGGCCAGTATCGATGGGGGCGGGGGCGTCTACGCCTACATCGATGGTAAGCTGCGCGTCATCGCCGACACCAACACGCCCATGCCGGGCACCTCGGGAAACTTCGGGTTCCTCGGCTCGGAGGGCGGCAGCCCCTCGATCAGCGGGCGGAACGTGGCGTTTGGCGCTGCCGCCATCGCCACCGGCAGCATCTGGATGTACCGCGACGGCTCGCTGATCAACATCGCCGACGTCAACACCCCCGTGCCCGGCGGAACGGGAACATTCAGCAATTTCGGATTGGGCCACGGGGTCAGCCCGTCGATCAGCGGTGAGAACGTCGCCTTCGCAGGAGTATCCAGCGAAACCAGCGGCATCTACGCCTACATCAACGGCGAGCTTCGCGTCATCGCCGACACCAACACGCTCGTGCCGGGCGCCCCGTCGCCAAGAACCTTCATGAACTTCGGCCAGCTTGGCGGTGTGAGCCCCTCGATCAGTGGGGAGAATGTGGCCTTTAAGGGCGTCTGGCTCGGCGGTGGGGGCGTTTACGCCTACATCAACGGTTCGCTCCGCGTCATCGCCGACACCACCACGACTGGCGTCAGCGGAGTAGGACCCTCAATCCACGGTGAGAACGTCGCCT
>JADFMZ010000004.1 GCA_022563615.1 Planctomycetota bacterium | reverse complement strand
TTGGTGTATAGACCGGGGACATGGGTGACAGGTGTTCGGAGACATGGGTAACACTTTAGACTGGCTGCTGGACCTTGTTCAAGGAGGATCAGCATGCCGTGGAAGGAGTGTTCCGCCGTGTCTTGTCGAGAGGAATTTGTGCGATTGGCCCAGGCTGAATGGGCCAAGATGTCGGAGTTGTGTCAGCGATTCGGAGTCAGTCGCAAAACGGGCTACAAGTGGTTGGGGCGTTACGCGAGCGGCGGGGTTCCGGGACTCTTGGATCGGTCCAGGCGTCCGCGGGGTTCGCCGGGTCGGACCTCGGAGGCGATGGAAGGACGGGTGTTGGCGGTTCGGGCCGAACATCCCGCTTGGGGCGGGCGCAAGATTCGACGGGTTCTTCTCAACGCCGGGCATCAAGATATTCCGTCGGCCAGCACGATAACGGCCATCCTGCATCGGCACGGTCTGATCGACGAGGCGGAGTCGAGCAAGCACAGGGCTTGGATGCGTTTCGAGCACGAGCGCCCCAACGACCTGTGGCAGATGGACTTCAAAGGACATTTTGCGATGGATCGTGATCGATGCCATCCCCTGACGGTGCTGGACGATCACTCGCGTTATTGCGTGGGTTTGGAGGCGTGCAGCAATGAACGTACAGGCACGGTTCGCGAGCGACTGACGGGTGTCTTTCGTCGTTACGGTCTTCCGCGTCGGATGCTGATGGACAATGGTTCTCCGTGGGGTAACGATGCGGATCATCCGTGGACGCCATTGACGGCGTGGTTACTGCGGTTGGGCGTGGGCGTTTCGCACGGGCGACCGTATCATCCGCAAACCCAAGGCAAAGATGAACGCTTTCACCGAACGTTGAAGGTGGAAGTGCTGAGTGGGCGATCTTTTGAGAATCTCCCGGCGTGCCAGAGCGCCTTTGACGACTGGCGTGAGACCTACAACGTTCATCGGCCGCACGAGGCCCTGGAGCTTGACACGCCGATCACTCGATATGCCATCAGCGCTCGCCCCTTTCCTGAGGCGTTGCCGCCGATCGAGTATGGCCCCGGAGATACGGTTCGGCGCGTGTATGACGGTGGACAGATTACACTTCGGAATCAGGAATACCGTGTGGGGAAGGCCTTTCGTGGCTACTCGGTGGCACTGCGATCGACGTTGCGCGAGGGTGTGCTCGATGTGTACTTCTGCACCGAGCTTATCGGTTGGATCAACGAGCGGACGGGCCGATGGGGCCGGCCCATGCGAGGCGAGGCGACGGGTGAGGGGGAAGATGCGCCGGGCGACGGGGGCGATGCGATGAGTGAGGGGGGTTCCGAGAATTCGCCGCTCGGCAGCCAGGCCTCCGTTCGCTCCGCTCACTCCGGCCTGGCTGCCGAGAGTGTGCCCAGAGGAAGAAGGAAACGATAGGATGTGTCACCCATGTCCCCGAACGGGTGTAACCCTTGTCTCCGGTCCAAACAAAGTGAGGGGTCGGGGGAGGTTCATTGTTTGTCGAAGAACCCCCCTTGGTAAGGGGGGAGGAAAGGATGCCAACCTTTCTGGAAACGGCACTAGGGCTTTGGCTTCGCGTCATGGCATAGACTGTCAAGAGAGGAATTGACTCGCATCCGAAAGGACCGGAGGACGAACCATGAGTAAGCTTGCAAGGTCTGGTGGAAAATCGCGGTTTGATGGGTTGGCCTTGGCGATAGCCCTTTTTCTGTCATTTGAGGGAATCAGCAACTCGGTGTCGGCCCAGCAGGCTGTAGCTCCGCTGGCCGTTCACAGATCGCAAGCAACGGGTCTTGCCACATTTGTGACGGCCCGCGACGGCGGGGCCATTCCCGTAGCCGGGGGCGCCGCCGCACAAGCCCAGCCGATGGATTTTCTACGCGTTTATGGACGGCTGTTCGGGGTTACGGACCCGGACAGGCAGCTTGTCGTCGCCCGAGTGGCCGTCGACCGCCTCGGTCAAACCCACACGACCTATCATCAGATCCACAAGGGTGTTCCGGTTTTCTCAGGCGTGCTAAAGGTGCACCAGACCGCCGACGGATCCTTCCGCGCAGCCAACGGCAATTTCTACCCGATCCGCGACACGCTTAACGCCGCGCCCACGCTCACCATGGACCAGGCCACGGCGCGGGCGCTCGACGCCGTCAGCGCCGGGCAGCCCGCCGTTGAACACTCCGAGCTGGTCATCGTCGATCCCGGCTGGTACGGCGACCCCCCGATCGGAGCACACCTTGCTTACTACATCATTCTGGCCGACCCATCGGTTCCTCTGCGCGAGGCGTTTTTTGTTAACGCGCATAAGGGGAACGTCCTGGATCATTGGAATCTGCTCGACGCATCATTGGACCGCGTGGTCATAGATGACAGCCAGGCGGGCGACCCGATCGTCCGCGCGGAGGGCGACTTGCCGGCGAACGACTTTGAAGTCGACTCCGCCTACGACTACAGCGGCGACACCTACGACTTCCTCTTCCGCGCATTCGGCCGGGACAGCTACGACGACGCAGGTGGGACCCTGACCGCAGTCGTCCATCTTGTGAGCAGCCGCTGCCCAAACGCTTTTGGAGGGGGCGGGGCAAGTTTTTTTTGTGACGGGACCGCTACCGACGATATCGTCGCCCATGAATGGGGCCATAGCATCATGGATTTCACTGCCAACCTGATCTACCAGAATCAATCCGGGCAACTGAACGAATCTTATTCGGACGTGTGGGGTGAGCTGATCGATCTGTTCAATGGAAACGCCGGGTTTGCGGGCCCGCCGGGTGGTACGCCCTGGCCCGTGGATGCGAACTACATCGGGCCCGGCACCGATACGCCCAATACGCTCCGCACGGGATGCGTGTCCGGAGCGTTTATGACGGTCAACTCGCCGGGCTCAATCGCGGGAGACTATCTCGCGAAACCCGCGGCCTTTGGGCCGGCGCTAACGGTCGTTGGCACGCCCGGTGATATCGTCGTGGCCGACCCTGTTCGGGCCTGTGACGTTGATCTCCCGTTTAGCAACGCCGCGGCGATGAACGGAAAGATCGTGCTCGTTGACCGTGGGGATTGCTTCTTTACGGAGAAGGTTAAGAACGCACAGGACGAGGGCGCCATCGCCGTGATCGTGGCGAACAATCTCAGCGCGGGCCTGCCGCCGATGGGTGGATCCGACGGCACCGTTGTGATCCCTTCGGTGGGGATCGGTCAGGCGGACGGTGGATTGGTTAAGACTGAGGTGCAAAGCGGAACGGTCAACGTCACCCTGCGAATCAACGCCAACCCGGATGTCCGCTGGCTGATCGGCGAAGACTCCTCGGGTTTCGGAGGTGCGATCCGGGACATGTGGCAGCCGTCGTGCGCAGGCCATCCGGACACGGCCAACCACCCCTTCCAAACCTGTAATCCCAATGACAACGGCGGTGTCCACAGCGGCAGCGGCGTCCCCAACCATGCCTTTGCCATGCTCTGTGACGGCAAGACGTTCAACGGATTCACCGTCAACGCGATCGGGCCGATCAAGGCGGCGGCCGTCTGGTACCGTGCGCTGAACGTTTACCTGACGGTGGCCTCGAACTTCCAGGATGCTTACGCCGCTTTGAACCAGGCGGCGGCTGATCTGGTCGGTAACTCGGTCTTCGACCCGCGCGACGGATCGGTCTTCGCCACGTTTACCGCCGCCGACGCAGCCGAGGTGGATAAGGCGCTACGCGCGGTGGAGATGAACACCGAGGGGCTTTGCGGATCACAGAAGAACATTTTGGACTCAACGCCGCCCGTGAAATGTGCCAACCGAAGCGTCTTGTTTTTTGATGACTTCGAAAGCGGCGTAGGCAATTGGACGGTGTCCAACACCGGCCCCTTCGGGCCGCCGACGCCTTACGACTGGGAGCAGATATCGGGCGGCCTGCCCGTCGGTTGGCCCGGTACGGTCTGGTTCGTAGCCGATGCGAATATTGGAGACTGTGATACCCAGGACGAATCCGCGGTTCATTCTCTATTCACCCCGACGATAGCTCTACCCGCGGATTTACCTGCGCCTACGTTGGCTTTTTCTCACTTCATGGAGAGCGAAACGTTTTTTGACGGAGGAAACATCAAGATCCGTGTCAACGCCGGGTCGTGGCAAATCATTCCGAAAAGTGCGTTCCTATTTAACGCGTACAATTCCGCGCTGCGTACATCGGGCAATACGAATCCGATGGCGGGAGAGGAGGCCTGGACGGGTTTCGCGTTAGAGACCCGGCAGTGGGGCACCTCGCTCGTGGACCTGAGCAGCTTTGTATCCGGTGGCGACGATGTGCAATTACGATTTGACTTCGGCAAGGACGGCTGCTTTGGGATTACCGGATGGTTCGTCGATGACTTTGAACTCTACACGTGCTCCGGAGAGTCTCGTCCCGATCCGCTTGAGGACGCGGACGACGGGCTTGGCGGTGACTATAACCGGGTCGGCGATTTTAAAATGCCGAACTCGGTTGTGGCGGGCGGTCAAGAAATCGCCATCCGTGTGAAACTCGACCGGTTGTACATCGACTCAAACGAGGACTTGGCGAACGGCTGTCCGGTTCGACAGGGGTTACCCGATCTTTCTGGGTTTGATGGGAAGGTTCGGTATCTGGGTGCGCCGGAGGCCTTTCGCAATAACTCCTTGGAGGATAACAAGTGGGTTGCCGCCAAGCTCCAGTGCACCCCGTTCTACCGGGATTGGAGCCCATCGGCGCTGGCTGCGAACCTCGGGATCAGCGAGGTGGAGGCCGGCACGATCTATTATTATGGTGCGGAGGTTGTGCCCTGTTCAATCCACTCAGTCCAGCAGGGCGATCAGGCCTGCCTGGATTCGGCAAGTGAAGAGTGCCTCTCGGCTCCACTGGAAGTCCGCACAGCCTTGTCGGGCGACATTTGGCCGCCGTTCAACAACATCAGCTTCACCGACATCGGCAAGGAAGTGGAAGCGTTCAAGAGCATCCCGGTTTCCCTGGACGGGCCAACCAAATGGCGTTCGATGCTCCGCGATAACGAAGGGGCGCCGGGGGCAGACATCAACTTCACTGACATCGGCAAGACCGTGGATGGTTTCAAGACGATCGCATACCCGGAGGCTGGCCCGACAGCCTGCCCTTGACGAGGTAGCTAAGTGCCTGGCGGGAATATGCCACCGGGCCGATTGAGTCAATATCGCCGGATAACGCCGATCACCACGCCCTGAATCTCGACATCACGAACGTAGATCGGCTTGTACTTGGCGTTGGCGGGCTGAAGGCGAATCCGGCGCGACTCTTTGTAGTATTTCTTTAGGGTCGCCTCTTCACCGTTGATCAAGGCTACGACGGTGTCACCATTGCGCGGGTTTGATCGCTGTTCGTAGACCACCAGATCCCCTTCGCGGATGTGCTCGTCAATCATGCTGTCGCCGACAACGGTCAACGCCGCGACCGGGTGGCGACTGGCGAACCAGTCCTCCAGGTCAACCGTGTCGGGCGTCTCAATCGCTTCGATCGGCTGACCGGCGGCGATTCGCCCCACCAGCGGCAGGATGGTAGGCCTCTCATCCGGGAGTCGCACCGACGACGTCAGCTTCAAAGAGCGAGCCTTGTTCAATCGCCGCGTTAGCAGCCCTTTTCCGATCAACGCCTCGACGTGCTCGAACACGGTGATTTTGCTGATGTCGAACTCGTCGGCCATCTCCTGCAACGTGGGGGAATAGCCATGGGTCCGCCGGAGATCGCGGATCAGCGTGAGGATCTCTAATTGTCTCGGCGTCAGACAATGCGCCGCACCGGTTACTCTTTTTCTTCCTTGTACCATTGGGGCACTCTCCATAAGTCGCTGTAAACGAATCGACAACGTCCGATCCTACGAGCACCAGCCTCAGTGCAGGGCGACGGGATAGCGATGGATTGCGTTGGGCTTGGTGCGCCACCATTCGAAACGCCTGCGCCGACCTCAATCGACGCACTAGCCAACACCAAAAAAAGTCCAGAGCCCTTGATGCGGCCCCACCGTTGGGATCCCCAATCCGAAACGACCCTCTGGAATTCTCGGGCATGCGACGACCCGGCCACACATTTCGCTCCGCCATCATTCCAATTCGATAATCACCGCCCGGACCGAACACGCATAGAGGAGGATCGGCGCTGCACTCGGAAGATCCCAACGCGGCGTCCACTCCGGTCGACCGGGGCATGTTCGATTTATGTTTGGTGAACACTAACCTAACATCGACCACGTGTCAACGTATTTCTGAGCTTTTCTTGGCCCATTCTAAGGAACGCGCGGTTTAGGTCTATCTATCTAAGGGACGCGCGGGTTCTGCGCTGAGAATACCGGTTCTGCGCTGGAGTATAGGCGTAAGGATCGCCTATGAAACAGCCGTCGCCCGCAGCTCCACGATCTTCGGTACTTGTTAGGGGGTTTGGCGCAAGGACCGCAATTCAGTTGCGCTGCAACAATTCGACGCGACTTGATTTGGCGATGTCCGAAACCACGTCCGATGTCCGAAACCTCCGGTTCTGCGCTGGCGTCGTAACTCCTTGCAGGTACAATGACTTGCGCGCAAATCGCCCAGCGCAGAACCAGGTGTGCGCCCCCCGTTTCGACCTGCGCAGCGCAGAACCGCAAACCACCCATTTTCGTCGTAAGTTGTTTATCTACAAACACTTACTAGTTTCGGACATCTGCGCCAAACCTTGGTATCACTTAGAGCCAGGGACACTTTTCAGACACCCAATACCGGTTTGGCCCCGGTTTGCGATGTTCTTCGGGTTGCAGAGAACGTCGTAACTCTTTGCTGAGTACCAACATGCGTGAACTGGGCGATACAGGACTTGAACCTGTGACCTCCTCCTTGTAAGGGAGGCGCTCTAGCCGGCTGAGCTAATCGCCCGCGTGTAAGGGCGTGATTGGAAAGGCGATGGGTTCGCCTGTCAATGCGGGATCTGCGTGGTCCAATAGTGACGTGTGATCCGTTGCGATGGGTTTCTCGCCCGTTCCGTCAATTGCGCTGCAGTAGCATGTTACTTGGCATGCTGCAAACATTCCCATTACCACGGATGAAAGTGCGAATTTGTGGCGGGCTCCGGCATGCGCATCGTGTCCAAGACCGGCGGTCAGCCGGTTTGGAAAACGCCTGCACGGAGCATTGGATCCCGAGCGTCCACGATCAGCGCGTCTCCCGGCGCGACGGTCGGGAAGCCGTCAAAATGCACCGCCCCCGGTCTCCGGTTCACAGCGAGCAGGCCGTACTGAAGCCCGATGACGTGTTCGAGAAGGGTAGCCGTCAAGTCCGTCAGGCGGATCGAGTGCGCAGTAAAGTCTGCGTCATGGGCCGGCACCTCGATGCGCACCACTTGTCCTCCGGCCGCCATCGCCTGTTGATGGATGCGGCTCTTGAAGGCGCTTCGATCGACGACAACCTGCAGGTCGTACTGGACATGCCGCCACAAGCACCGATCGCGACGGGACAACGACTCGCCGTCGGCAACGGTGGGCGCGAAGTAGGCCCCGGCTCTAAAGGAAGCGCACAGACGCGGCAGCCAGGTCAGGTACCGCTCGTACCCGCCGCTCTCTTGCGGAACGATCACCCGCGCCCGGTTGATCGGCCTCGAAACGATGTCAATTAAGGCAGCCACTTCGGCGTCCTCGAACTCGAGCGTAACATCGCGGGTCGGTTGGCGCCTTCGACGCGCCCACCCGTCTTGTGCATCCCATGCCGCTGAACAAGGCACCCACGCCAATCGGAATCGTGAGGCCAGTGCTTGTGCATAGGGGCAGGTGTGCGGCGGCATCCGAATGAACTGCTTGAACCAGATCAGCGCGCCGTAGACGCCTTCCGCGTCGCCGGAAGTTAGTCCGCTACGAACAAGAATGACCGGCTTGGGTTTCAGCGGCAGGCCGTAAGACTGATCCTCCCGGCCGATCGTCACGAGTTGCTCACCGATCTCTAGGACCGGCTCACTCGCGGCGTGTACGACAAACTCCGGAAAGCGCTCGCTCAGGTCGCGGACCAGTTGGATCAACTCCGCCTCCTTCCGAACGGGAACGGCATACTGCCCAAGGCCTGTTTGGGCTTGACCGAGAACCGAAAGCAGGAAGACCATGGCCAGAGCCGGTTCACCCATGGTCGAACTCTCAGCTTCCAGCGGTTCGATATCGAGTACGAATAGTCCGCCGCCGGACGTCTGGCTGTACAGGCAGATCGGTCGATCCGACGTGACCTCGCGGTCGCACATCGAGACCAGCAGCGTGAGCAGATGATGTTTCTTGCAGAACGCTTCCAGCGCCGGTGTCTTTCGGAAATGGTTCTGCACGAAGGAACCGGCAGCGCGTCCGGCCCACGCATAGGCGAACGTGTCTTGCAGGGCGAATCCCCGAGTTGCATGATTCGCGTAGAAGACCTTGGCGTGGATCGGGTCGTCTTCCTGCTCGATTCTTCTCAGGCTCAACGCCCCCTTGGACAGCTTTGCAAAGGCTGGAAGTGAGATCACGACGATCCGATCGGCTGCCAGCTTCAACAGGGCCCCAAGCGATCGGATCGACGACGGCGGGCGTGCGTCCGGCAGCAACAGAGCATCGGCCTTACTCGCGCCTCGTTTCAACGCGCTCGGTTGTAGGGTTTGTACTTTCGATTCGCCGAAATAGTCTTTCAGCAAGCAGGTGATGCTCCGCGTCTCGGCATGATCGGAGCAAATACAAACACTGCCGGCCCTCTTGGGGGGCCGCTCAGCAAGGGGCGGCGCGGGAATGGCCGTAATGTGGGAAACTTCATCCGGTTCGAGGATGCGGATGAACCGCACCTGACGCACCCAGGCCTTGCC
This sequence comes from Planctomycetota bacterium, assembly GCA_022563615.1. Classification (GTDB taxonomy): domain Bacteria; phylum Planctomycetota; class Phycisphaerae; order UBA1845; family UBA1845; genus JADFMZ01. The sequence goes on along the minus strand of JADFMZ010000004.1, from coordinate 13,897 downwards.
ACGCGCGTTGGCCAAACCCACACTGATCCGCAGCCGACGAATCTGTGGCGGAACATGATAATAGGTACGCACTGCGGTCGGCGTCTCGGCTGCGTGTAGACCTGGTGTGACCGACTGCTGCCCAACCAGTTTGCCGTCTTGGATCGGCTGGACTGAGAGCACAAACCCGTCCGATTCGCCGGCGGCTTCTAGTTCGCAGGCGACGTCGGCCTCGATGCGGTAGTACTGTCCCGGTCGGCAAACCACCGTCTGGGACCAGTCGGCGGAACCCGCCCTCGGGCCGGCGAGAATAGCGATGCCAACGCAATCCTTAGCCGGTTTCGACCCGCTCTCGTTGGAGTCCCTGCTGCCTGAGGGCAATGACCCGTCCGACTCGCCCCGAAGCCACTTGACTGACTTGTTCGACGCCTTCCAGACCCACCCGGTCGGGTCCGCACGCCCCCGCGAGAAGTCCGCATTGCGAATCTTGTTGACACTTTGAGCCATATCGCCTCCCGTTGGTTTGATGTCGCCGCGTGTATAACGGAATGGGCGATTCGGGGCAACAACAAGCCAGCAAGATCGGTCGGCCGTGCAAGGTCGGTTGTGGAGTGTCGAGGCGTACTGGCATCTCGCGCCGGGCCGCTCTGCAACGAAGGCGTCCGGGGTTGCGCGAAGAAATCTACAGGTGTGCGTAAGAACGGCACGTGAAACGCCGGGGGTAATCGGTTAGGATTAGCAACGAGGCCTATCGACGCCTTGAAACGGTGGAGATTGCGTGATGGTGCGACGGCTTGGAATCGATGTGCCGACCGAACGGTTGGCCGACTTCTGCCGCAAGTGGAAGGTGGAGGAGTTGGCCTTGTTCGGCTCCGTCTTGCGGGACGACTTTGGCTCTGATAGCGACATCGACGTGCTGGTCGAACTCTCGCCGGGCCACGGCTTGGACCTGTTCGACTGGGTGGAGATGATCGATGAGTTAAAGGTCATTTTCGGTCGGGAGGTCGATCTCGTTTCCAAGCGCGGCCTGCGTAATCCTTTCCGCCGGCACCGGATTCTGACTACGCGCGAGGTGATCCATGCCGCTTGAGGAGAACGATGCAGGCTATCTGTGGGACATGCTCGAAGCAGCGCGGGGCATCGTTGGATCTCTGCAAGACCTGACCTTGGAACAGTATCAGGCGGACGAAAACCTCCGGCTGGCCACGGAGCGCAGGATTGAAATCATTGGCGAGGCTGCCGGCCGCGTTTCGCAGGCCGTGCGGCAAGCCCATCCTAAGATTCCCTGGCGACAGATCATCGCTCAGCGCCACATTTTGGCGCATGAGTACGGTGAGATCGACAACGAATTGATCTGGTCCGTTGCCACGACTCATATCCCGCAACTCATTGCCATGCTTGAGGATTTGGTGCCGCCTACACCGCCGGTCGCGGATTGATGGTTTCCGAAGCGCCGAAGGGGGGATGGTCCCGCAAGTCTCTGGTAATCGAGGAGGGGAGGTGCTTTAGTATGGATGGATTTTCCTCACGCGATGTGCATCGCGCGTTTCACAAGTTCCTTGATGTCACACGATTCGATTTGACCTCAACTCAACGGGCCAGGTGAAATTGCTTGGGGTCAACTCGCAGATTTGACTTGCCGAGGGTAGGCGCCTGCTACGATGAGAGGGTGGTTTCCGCGTCCGAGACTTGCTCGGCCAGCGTAGCGCGCACTTCGTCAAACTGTTCCTGGGACAGGTTGAGGGCTTCAAGCATCTCGGGCGTGATTTCGTCATATTGTGCGGTCAGATAGAAGCCCACCTGCTCCTGGCAGGCCAACACGTCGGCGACATGGATGAGGCGGGCCATGTTGCGCAGTTCCACGCTGAGCGTTTCGGGGTTGTGGTGGAACCCGACCGAGGCGCGAAGGTGTCGGGGGAACTTCCACTTCGTGGTCAGCCCGACGCCGAACGCCTGGTGGTCGGCGCCGATCACCTGCCGTTCGCACTCGAGAAAATCGAGGCCTTCCTCGTCAGTGCAACGTTGGATGACGGTTGCGAACTGGTCTGGGAAGGCCTGCCTCTCCACAAGAGTTCCGATGTCGTGGATCAGTCCGGCGACGAAAATCTCCTCAGGCATCGCCGGGTGGGGGGAACAGCGTGCCAGGGCTCTGGCCCCGACCCCGACAGCCACACTGTGGCGCCAAAGGTCCGCGGCGCTGAACTGTTCGGAAATGCGTTTTCCTTTGAACAGTCTGGCGATCGAGGCGGCGATGGCGATGTTCTTGACCGCGGAAAGCCCGAGAAGGATGATGGCCCGATCCACGCTGGCGATCTGTCCCGGCAGGCCATAGAACGCCGAGTTCACCACTTTCAGTATTTTCATCGAAAGCGCCGGGTCGTTCTTGATGACCCCATGAAGCTCTCGAGCGGTGCTCCTGGGATTCTCGACGATCTCGATGATCTTGATGGTGACTTCTGGCAGGGTCGCCAGATCACCAATCGACGCCAACGCCTGTTCGACAACGGCATTGGCCTTTTCGGCTGTCTCTACTGCCATGAATTCATCCCGGCGCCGTTTCCCAACAGCGCAACCTGTTTCCGTCTCCGTTTGCTTCGGTGTTATCGTCAGGGGGTGGGGCGCAGATTAGGTCAGCCCCGCTTCACACCCTTGCTAGATTGGTGAGTTTGCGTCGAAAAGCATCATCGAGCGACACAGAGGCCAATAACTCGGCAATGCGGCGCCCGGCGGTCCCGTCACCGTAGACGCCTTGTCTGCCCGTTATCGGCCTCTTGCTCTGGGCGGCATCGATTGCGGCGCCGATGGATTCCAGTGATTCGTCGGCATCGACGACGCAGGGGCCGCCGCGCTGGCGGCCTTGCTGACGCGACCCCACGTTGACCGATGGCGTGCCGGCCGGAGGCGCTTCAATAATGCCGCTGGATGAATTGCCTACGATCAGGTCGGCTTCGATCAGCAAACGCAGAAACGAATCGCGATCGAGCGAACGGAAGAGTCGAACCGCGCCATTGCGAACGCCCCGACGATGTGTGTCGATGGCCTGGATGATTCCCGTATGCCCGCGATCGCTGTTGGGGTAGATGATGAAACGCTCGAAACCGGCTCGTTCCACGGCGCGAAGGATCGCACTCATCGTGCGTCGCTCTCGGGTCGGCGACCGCCCGCATGGATGTTGAACGATCAGCGCCCGGCGGGTTCCGGATGCGACCCTGTTGGGCGCATCCAGGAGCTGAATCAGTCGGTCATGCCCCGGAGCGCCTACGAAGTGCACGCGGTCCGGTGACTCGCCCATACGAATCACCCGCCGCCGGGCTGCGGGCGTCGCGGTCAGGTGTAGATGGGCCAGCTTGGTGATGGCGTGTCGCAGGCTATCGTCGAAATCGCCGGGAGCGATATCCCCGCCATGGATGTGGGCGACGATTCGACCGGTGGTTACGGCGGCGAGCGCCCCAGCCATGGCCTCGATCCGATCGCCGAGCACGAGGACCAGATCGCTGTCGGCTTGTGCAAGGTAGGTAGCAATCCCGGCGACACCTCGGGCCAGGCCCCGCGCCTGGTCCAGCGGATCGTCACGCCCGGTTTGCATCTTGACCCTGGCATCAACGTGCCATCCGTCGTTCAGAATCTCGTCGATGGTGTGGCCGAACTTGCGCAGTTCATGCATCCCTGTGACGACAAGCTGTAGCCGCAATCGAGGGTGCTTTCGGATCGCCTCCATTGTGGAGCGAAGCAGCCCGTACTCGGCTCGTGTCCCAGTGATGACGGCGACGCGGCGACGATGCGTTTTTCGCTTCACTGGATCATTTCCCATGTCAAAACCGTGTCTCCGGCGATGTCGAGTCGCGTCTTGCGGCCTACGAGATCCGACAACGCCAAGGGGCTGATGCCCGTGCCGGGACGCTTCAAGGTCAACAGGTCCGCCGTCAGGCACGTTCCGGCGGGGATGTCCGAGGCTGCGACGACGCTTCGACCAGCCGCAACCCGAACCTCTTCTTCGAGTTCGGTCATTCCCAGTCGCCCCAAACCCATCGCGCTACCGGCGGCTCGAATCTGTGTGATGTAATCTTTCAGCTCAGCGGGCGAAAGCGACATGGCGTGGTCGGGACCGTCCTGGGAGCGATCGAGCGTGAAATGTTTTTCCACCACACAGGCGCCGGCTGCCACGGCCCAGCCACCGACGTGGGCCGATGTCGTATGATCGCTCAATCCGGTGGGCACTTGAAACGTTCGATGCAGCGTTTGGATCGCTCCAAGGTTGAGGGCCTCGACGGCGGCAGGGTAGCAACTGACACAGTGCAAGAGGATCAATCGCTCCATCGCGCCTCTGCGCTTGAGCTGCCGGACGCATTCATGGATTTCCTCAACTGTCGAGGCGCCGGTGGAGACAATCAGCGGCAAGGATGTTTCCGCCGCCGCCTTCAGGAGCGGTCCGTTGGCCAGATCCGTCGAGGCGATCTTGACGGCCGGCACGTTGAGTTCTTGCAGCTCCGCCAATTCCTTGAGGCCAAATGGCGTGGCCAGGAAAACGATTCCCCGTGCGTCGCAATGCTGTTTGATGTAAGTGAAATCCGTTATGGTCAGCTCCAGCTCAGCAAGCATCGCTTTTTGCGATCTGAGCCGGGTGCCCTGGCGTTGATAGGAGGCCATGGGCGCCGAGGAAGTGGCCAGATCGGCTGCGCGGAACATCTGAAACTTGACGGCGTCCGCTCCCGCTTCCGAGGCTGCGTCCACCATCGTCAGTGCGGTGTCAAGGCGTCCGTTATGATTGACACCCGCTTCAGCCACCACAAGAGTCCGGTGGCCGGGTCCGACGGAGTGACCACCCAGAATCACCTCTGACAGGACGGTGGATGGCTTTGAGCCTATCCCATTAACCCTTGTGGCACCGGTTTTCAACCGGTGAAACGCACGGGTTACAAACCCGTGCCACACTTTTGGGGATAGACTCTTAGCAAGAACCTGCATGCGCCGGTTCCGAGCGGGCCCGCATGAGGGCCTCAGCCAGATACAAGTCGATCGGCTCGTCGATATCCACGGTATCCTCGCAACTCTGGATCAAAGCGCGGCGATCCTGCCCCAGGAACGCCTGATGATCCTGCGGCGTCGCCGTAGCCGCGAACAGTGCGTCGCGCGTCAGCGCCACGACGGCCCCGTCATGGTAGAAAAGCGGTTCTAGATCCTGCCTGCGGTAGATGCTGTTGGGGCGAAACTGCGACATTCGATCGCCGTCCAACCGATGCACCCAATCCGGGTGTTGCTTGCTGACTGGGGCTACACTACGGACGGAGTCCGCGCCGGTGTCGATCAACCGCTCCACGGCAAGGTCAATCAGCCCATCAGCCCGAATGGGAACGTTACCATATAGAAGCACCACTATGTCCACCCTTGTTTGATGACCGGCTTCCCAACCAGCGACAGCGTGTCGGGCGGCGGCATCGACCGTAGCCGTCTCCCCGGCAAGCTCCGACGGACGATCCACAACCTCGATTCCAGCCCGCCGCGCGAGGACTTTGGCCGGCTCCGAATCGGTTGTCAAGAGGACGGCCGTTAAGGTTCGGCTGGCGGCCGCATGATCGAACGTGTACTCAATCACAGCCCGGCCCATCAGATCGCGGATACACTTGTCGGGCAGACCCCGACTCCCCGCGCGCGCAAGTATGACGCCCATCACCACCATCTCGTTATACATATCGGTTGCCGAACAACGCGTGCTTCAGCGGGATCGGGTATACAACGAGCATCGTTCGACGACCGGTTACGGGTCCACTGTTTTGTCCATCTTGAACTTGCGGGCTGTTCCCCGGGGAGGGCGAAGCTCCCGCTGAGCGGTAGGGTGGCGCACCATCACGCCTCTATTTGCCGGTGGCGGGAGGCACCCTGTTGTCGTGTGCCACTGCTCTTGAGCAGTGCCCACGATGATTTTCGTGAAGTATGTGCAGTTTGTGCACTGCTCAAGAGCAGTGGCACATCCACAATTCGACGTGCGACGCTGCACTACTGCTCTATCAACCTTGAACTCTTGCGTTTCAACGGGAGGGCGAAGCTCCTGCTGAGCCACGGGGTAGGACAAAATTGCTCTTTGTGTTTCCACGCAAAGATGATCTATGCCCCACCCCATCCCTGGATACCTGCCGAGCTATCGAATGAAGGTAAATGGAGCACCGCTATGCCGTTGGTCGCTTGATGCACGAAGCGGTTTTTTCGCTTGAGGCCAATTCACGTCGCCTTTTGCGGTTGCACAAAACGCCGGCGTCTTTAGAAAAAAATGGTTTGAACTTCTAAGCACCGGCCGACTGGACGATGGATAGACGCTTCGAAGTACCGACTCCAAAGAAACGCGATGAATCGGGCCCGTCCAAGGGGCACTCGCGTATTTAGATAGTCGTGACCAACGACTGGTTTGGGAGGTAGGTGCGATGTCATTTGTCAACTGGATCATCGACGTTCTGGAAAGCCTCATTCCTCTGATCCAAATCGGTATGGAAGGCTAGGGAGCGGCTGCGATGCTGATCTACCCCTTGTCTGCCGCCGAGGATCGGACCATCAGGTGGGTGTCGAGGATTGTGCCGGCGCTGTCGGTGGCGATCATCCTGCTTCTGGGTGCGATGTCCGTGGCTTCGATGCCAGTGTGAGGGTGCCAACCAGTGGCACGCTCATCGGCTCGAAGACCTGGCGCTGACCGTCCAGCACGCGATGCCGGTTTCGGGCCGACTCGACCCAGAGTGCCCCGGCCAGCGGCGCCAGCAGAGAAAAGCCCGCCATGGACAGATGGACCCCGGCGTAGCTTCGCGCGACGATCATCACCGCCCAGCACGCCGGGACCATCGCCAGCAGTCCCACCCACAAGACCCGGCGTCCCGGTCGGCTGTGAAACCACCGCGTCGTGGCCAGCGGGATGGGCAGCAAGCATCCGACGAATCCAACCAGCAGCATTCCGACAAACGTCGGCGCCCCAAGGGGAAAGGCCGACCGGATGTAGCCTCCGTCCAGCAGACCTGCCACGGCGTCCGCCAACAGGTGACACCCGGGCACGTTCTGCACGACCGCCCCCGTCCCCGCGTACCGGACCGAATGGCGATCCGGCTTGAACCCCGGCCGGGCAAGGCGCATATCACCGAAGATGACCAACTTTCCCCCCACATGGCTCTCCAACTCGGCGTCGGTACAGGACAGCAGCGCATCATAGTGCACCGTCCGATCGGCCCAGGCTTCGGGGGCATCGAGCGAGAAACGTCTGCATCCAAGAATCGCATCCGCGTGGACGACGGCCTGTCGATTGCCGGCTGGAAAAACGCCGGTCAACTCGATCTGATCCCGCTCGCGCAGGTAGGCTCCGGCCTGAAGCTCATACAACAAGCCGATCCTCCTCTGTCGACCCGACCAGTCGAGGTCGAGTCGCGTGTCCGGGTGGAGCTCAGCCGCCATCGTTGCCAGGGCCAAACCGGGGACCACCGCTCCATCGGGGAGCTTCAGCGCCAATACGAACTCGCCGGGGCGCTTGACCATGTCTCGGGCGATGATTCCGCCGTGACGCAGACGCAAATCCAGTGGCCCTACGATACCCGCACTGAGGTCGGGCCTGCCTCCCGGGCCGTAGTTCCCGACCGCCAGCACGACCGGCACACCGGCTTTTTCGAGTTGGGTCAACCCCTGCACGAAACGGGCGTCATGAGCTTGGGGTGTTCGGAAAAAGTAATCCCAAACGACAACCCGGGGCCCGACGGACGACAGCCGCTCCATCAGGTGGCCGTGCACGCCGCGCCAGGTCGTGATGTCGGCGCTGACTCCGTCGATTCCATTTCGGGCCGCCCAGCTCACGACGGCGTCGATCGTGTCGTCGAAGATGCCGACCACCCGGACGGCGTCGCGAACGGAATAGGGTTGAGCGGTTGCCGCGTTTGCGCCGGCGGTCGGAAGGTTCCGGCGCCCGGAAACATTCCACCCAACATGGAACAGATAGACCGTCGACCAAAGCGTGACCGCCAGCAGGGCCATGAAGGCTGCGGCGAACGTCCACCGGGAACGGGTGGCAGCCCCGATGGCAACGCGCTTGAGACGATGGGGGATCCACAGCCGTTTGGTTTTGATGCGGCTACCCCGGCAATAGCGGGCTAGATCATCGCTGAGTTTGTCGACGGATTGGATCCGGTGCCGGGGCTCCCACGCCAGGCAGCGTTCGAGAAGGATCTCGAGGTCTCGCCCGTTCGGGTGCTGATCCAAGCGCGGCAAACGCGGCAGTTCCTTGCGAAGCTGTTCGAGCAGGTGCTCATGGGGCGGTTTTTCGGCGGTGCCGGCCAGGGAATAGGGATAGTCCCCGTCAGTGACGATTTCATAAAGCATGATCCCCAGCGACCAGATGTCGCTGCGTTCATCGATGGCGCCGGCCACACCTCCCCAGGCCTGTTCCGGCGACATGTACCGCAGCGTGCCGATGATGTCGCCCGCACGGGTGATGGTGTGACGCGCCCAACTGCTCCAGTCCGGCGTCTCCACGGTGCAGATGCCGAAATCCAGAACGTGCGGCTGCCCGTCCGCGTCAATCAGGATGTTGCGGGGTTTCAGGTCGCGATGGACGACTCCGGCGGCATGAGCGTCAGCCACCGCCAGGCACACGCGCCGGAAGATGGTGAGCTTTTCCTTCAGGTTGTCGGTCATGGAAGCCAGGTATTCGTCGAGGTGAACGCCTTGAACGTAATCCATGACGAAATACACGGCGTCCCCGGTCACTCCGGCGTCGAGGCATCGGACCACCCGTGGCGAATGGATTTTCTTGAGAACGGCGATTTCACGCTCGAACCGGCTGCGCTCCATCTCACCCGTGCCGCTCAGAATCTTCAACGCGACCAGGCTGGGTTCTCCTTCGAGCCGCCAGGCTTTGTAGACCACGCCGAAACGCCCGCGACCGATCTCGCTCACGATATGGCAGTTGGGGATGTCGGGCACCGGCGAGCGCCGGGCCAGCTTGAGATAGCGCGACAGACACGCTCGACATTCGCTCAGGTGTTGGTCGAGCCGGCGGGCCTCTTCCGCCCTAGCGTCGTGGGGGTGTCGAGACGCTTCGCCCCGTGCGTGCCGCTCGAGCTGCAAACCGTCCGGGCAATCGGAATGCACCGCCGCCGGTCCGTGATGAACGGCACTCGATCCCGAGGCGTGACGCCTTGTTCCTGGTTCGTGGGTCGCCATGGCTCCTGAATAACTAGATCGGTCGCCATGGCCTCGGGCGCTTACGGAAAGTCGAGGTTTGAAGGTTGAAGATGGAAGGTTGAAGGATCTCGCATGAGACCTTCCAGCCTTGGTCCTTGGATCTTTAACCTTTAACCTTCCAACCCCCTTTCAGTCATCGAACCACGGGCAGGTACACATCATACCGCACGGACCGGCCGAGGAACTTGAGCGCCGGCGTTTCGGCCAGCGGGGGGGCGTGGCGATGCCGTTTGACGACGACTCGCCTTCTCGCGACGTTTCGGGCCGCTTCGAGAAGGCGGGGGGCGTCCGAATCATCTCCTACGAGGCGACGCAGAATACGCATCTCTTTCTTGGCCAATGCCGATCGCCCGGCCTGAGAATACATGGGGTCGAGATACACGACATCCGGCGCCGCAGGGCCAGTCATCCCCGCCAACGCCTCACGGGCGTCGCCCACCACCAGGGTGATTCGATCCAGGACGTCGTTGAGGTCGGTTTTACTCTCCGCCCGCGCCCGTGCAAGCCCGTCTCGAACCAACGCCGCCACCACGGCCGAGCGCTCGATCGCCGTCACGCGGCAACCCAAACAGGCTAAGAGGAAGGCGTCACGACAAAGCCCCGCAGTCGCATCGATCACCGTCCCGGCGCCGGACCTGAGCCCGATGGCCCGCCCGATAGCCTGATCCCGACTTCGCCCGGAGCGTCTTCGATACCCCGTCGCCCCGCCGACGAAGTCCACGTAGACCGGCCCGCCAATGCGTCGGCCCGGTTCGCGTAGCTCGAGGCGTGCCCCGGTCACCAGGAGCAACAACTTCGCGTCGGCGCTGAAGTTGTCCGTTGCATCACGAAAAGCCAGCCCCAACTCTTTGGCCAAACACACGGCCTGGTCGCGCTCGGGCGATGAACCATCCCCGGCTGCAACTTCCACGCGCGCCGGATCGAAGTTCATTCGCGTGTGCGGCATGTCGTGCCCCTTCGACGCGGGTTCTGGCATTTCGGCTAGTGCAGCGCCATGGTTCGTCTTATCGGTGTGCCACTGCTCTTGAGCAGTGCACGAACTGCACAAACTTCACGAAAAGCACCGTGTGCCACTGCTTGAAAGCAGTGGCACACCGCAACATGACACTGCCAGCCACGCACCAGTTGAGGCGTCATGATGCCCTACCCCGTCCGGGCGGGGTCGGTAATTCCATCCGCCGGAGACTTGCCGGATAGAACGTTCTCATAGAGATCGCCATGCTGATCGACGTAGCGTCGCAGGCCGAAGATTTCGTAGGCCTGACCTCTGGCGACCTCTTTCGTCTTGGCCTGAGACTCGCGGTCCTGAAGCAGCTTTGCGATCGACACCACCATGCTCTTGCCGGACACCGGTTTGAACAGCAGTCCGTTGACCTTGTGGGCGATCATCTCCGCCACCGCGTGAACGGCGCTGCCGATGACCGCCGTTTCAGAAGCCATCGCCCAGGCGATGCAGGTGGTAGACAGATCCCCGCGTGAGGCGGTTACGAGCATGTCCGAAATCGCGATCAACGGCTCCATTGAAAAACCATCCCCCGGCGAAACCACCGTCGGCGGGATGGGCAAGGCGTGATCCAGCCGTACGATCCGCCGCTGGCTGCGCGACCTGCCGGGAAGAATCAACCGGACGTTGAGAGTGAGCGAGTTCAGCATTCCCGCCGCCCGCAATACATCGAACAGCCCATCGTCGACGCCGGCTGGCGCGGGCGCCAGGATCACGGTGTCGTCGCGCCCAAGGCCCAGCTCCTTTCGAAGTCCACTTCGGCGATAGGTGTTGATGCGGGCGAAGTCCACGCCCGGGCGAATGACGAGCGTGAGATCCGGCGGCACGCCTCCCTCGATCAACCGCCGCCGAACGATCTCGCAACTGCACACCACGGCCAGCCCTGCCGGCTGGGCGATGGTGCGAATCAGCTTGGTATCGCGCGAAGCCAAGACGGGGTCGAAAAGCTCGACCACGAGCGGTTTCTTCGTCGCCGCCCGAGCGCAATGGGCCGCCCGCGCACCCCAGGCGTGGATCAGGTCGATCTCGTTGCGTTCGAGGAAGCGGGAGAGCGCCGGAGCGGCGACGACATCAGGCCATCCCCGCCGGCCGAGCACCGCAACGCGACGCCCGAACGAACGCAAAAGGTCCACAGCGCTCGAATCGATCGCAGCGAGGCTGGAGGTGAAGCGATCGGAGGGCAGCCGATCGAGGAGTTGAGACAGGCTCCTGCATTGTTCCCATCCGGCGTCCCGGTCGAAAAGATGACAGATCCGGGTCATTCCTTCCGTTCGAATTCCGAAGCCCGGTGATCGTAGAACAGCATGGCGATGTGCCCCGCGAGTCTGGTCGTCAGCTCCTGGCCGATGGCGTCTTTGTTCCCGATGGTAACGACCTCACTGCCGTTCATCTTGGCCGTTACGAGAAAGCCGTCGGGGCTTGTCGGCCAGAGGCGCACGCGCGATCGCCTTTGGGATTCCAGGACGTTGATCACCTTGACCGTCACGACGATGTAGGCGGCGTTGGAGGCGTCGAAGATCTGCTCCTCGGCGAGAAAGTCTCGTACTTCGATCCAAAGCACCTGCTCCGCGCCGGCCAACTCGCCGATTTCTCGACAACCCCGCTTGTCGAAGTCGGGCATCGTCTGCCGCAATTGTTCCACGGTACGCAAAGGGATGATTCGCTCGGCGGCCTCGTGTCGAAGCAGTTCCTGGGAAAGCGCCTCGAAGAGGTTTCGCCCGGCCTTGGGCGATTCCATCCGTTCGTTCACGTCGTCCACGAACACCAGCACGGGGCCTGGGCTCAGCCGGAACACCGCCTCGATCATCCTCGGTTTGCCGAATCCCAGGAAGTACAACAGCTCTCCCCCGGAGTACGTGCATCCGGCCAGTAGAAGGCAACAGGCGGTGACCGCGCAAGACGCCGCTATTCCAGGGCGACGCCTTGTTGGGGGGGCGCATCGCTCCACCCCACGCCCCTCGAGGCTATGCTTACAGCGCCACGGTGTACTCATAGAACTTCCTGGCTACCAGCTCGGCGAACTTGCGGTAGGTGGCTTCGCGGATCAAAGGAGAGTTTGTGGCGGAGAGCAGAACGGGAGATCCCTCGGGGAAGACGCATTGAACCGGCGTCAACTCGTATCGCCTCGTCTCATCGGGATCGGCGCGAATATCGTGGACGCTGACCAACGCCTCAACCCGGCCACGCAAGAATTGCGGCACTTCCGGGTTCCGTATTTGCATCTCCAGGATTTCGAGGAAGACGACGTAGTCCAGGTCAAAATGTCGACCCAGGATGTAGGGATCCAGTTGAGCCTCGATAGTTTTCTGAATGAAGTCCTCCACGTCGCGTGGATCAACGACCACGGTGCCGAGTTGCCGTTGGGTCATCTCGGCGTTGAGCTTGTCCGCCACATAGGTGGCCAACTCAAAGCGCGCATGGGGATAGTCGAACAACGTAGCCGGCTCGGTCCAGACCAGAATCGCCACGCGCTTTTGCGGAAACTTGTCGAACTCGGCGGATATCTGCTTCTTGTGCTCCCCGATGAACACCAGCGGCGTCAGCAGGTTGCACGAGGAAACCATCGGGAGCAAGAGCAATAGCGTCCATCCCGCCGCTTTGCCGAGTGTAACCCTAACTCTGGTGTGATACAGCATCGGTAATCCTAACGCCCGAGCGAAGCCTTCAACCGGTCGCTTCCGCGCACCGCCATTTTTCGATGGTTCAGGAACGTCCGAAGGGGAACGTCCCCGTCAGCCATCCCGCCGCCGCCTTATAGACCCATCCGGCCAACACCATCCCAACCAAGGCGATCGCCGTCCACATCGGCGAGACTCGATACCAGTTTACCGCCCAGACGCTCCCGGTAGCAATCGTGACCGAAGCGACGGCGGCGGCCAGCACCACCGCCAGGGCCAGCGCAAACCCGGCCGGCTGGGCGTGGAAGGCAGCCGCCCACTCGCCACGAACGGTGAGAGTAAACGCCGTCGTCATCCCACATGTCGGGCAGGGGTATCCCGTTAGCATCAAAGCATTGCAGGTGGCAAAACCCAGTTGCCGGTCCGTGCCGAACCCGGAACGTTCGGGTTCCAAACGGACAGCCGTCCCGAGCACGGCCAGACACACGATAAGGACGGCGCCTGCTTTCAGTCTGGACCAAACCGGGTGACTCGCCGCGACCCGAACCACGAGCGGGCCCAGCGGGTGGGCGTCCGTTCGCCGCCGGTCACGCCCGTCGTTTGACCGGAAGAACGGACGCGCGAGGGCACTGGAAATTCGGATCAGCGCTGGCACGGCCTAAGAGTAGGGAGCCCGTGTAAGGCGGTCAAGCAAACGGTCGTTCCGGCGCCGCTCCTTCTTCCAATCCGGACGCTATGGATCGCTATGGACGCCCTGTAAGCGCTTATGGCTCAATCGCGTGGGTCATGTACAATAGCGGGAGTTGCGGCCAACAGTCCGGTCGGCCTCAACGACGAACCTGGACCGGCGCTTACAGCATGGAACCTGAAATGTCGAAACCGACAATCGCGGTTGTATTCGGTAGTGATTCCGATTGGCCGGTGATGGAACAATGTGTGGAGCAGCTTCGGGCGTTTGACCAGCAGCCGCACGTTGAGGTGATGAGCGCCCATCGCAACCCCGAGCGGGTGGCGGAGTTCGCCCGCGGCGCCGAGGACGATGGCTTCGAGGTCATCATCGCCGCGGCTGGCATGTCCAATGCACTGGCCGGAG